>CAIMVB010000250.1 GCA_903844785.1 uncultured Rhodospirillales bacterium
GCTTCGCGATGCGCGGCCGTGGGGTAGCCGGCATGGCGCGCAAAGCCGTAAGCGGGCCAGCGCGGATCCAACCTACGCATGGCGCGATCCCTCAGCACCTTGGCGATAATCGAAGCGCCAGCAATGGAAAAGCTGAGCCCATCCCCACCCACCACGCAGCGCAGTGGGCAAGCCAAAGGCGGGGGTTGATTGCCATCCACCAGTGCGTGATCCGGCCTGTTCGGCAGCTTCGCCACCGCGCGGCGCATGGCCAGGTGCGTGGCGCGCAGGATATTGAGCCGCCCGATTTCGCTGGCTGAAGCCGCGCCAACGCCGATTTCCACCAATCCCTGGGCTTGGGCTTCCTGTAGCGCGGCGAAGGCGGCATCGCGCGCCGCTTCCTTGAGCTTCTTGGAATCCTGCAGCAGCGCGGCGAGACTTTCTGGCGGTGGCACCAGAAACACCAGCGCCGCCGCCAGCACTGGCCCAGCGAGAGGACCGCGCCCGGCTTCATCCACCCCGGCGACGCGCCCACCAAGCGCCGCTTCCAGGCTGAAATCGGGCCGCGCCATCATGGCGGCGCAGGCTTTGGGCGGGGCATGACAAGCCAGCCCAGCAGGCCCAGCAGCAGGCCGCCCGCCAGCACAGCGAAACCGGCGCGATAGGCGGCCTCAGGCCGTGCCGCTTCCACCATGGGGAAAAGCCCGACAACCAGGCCAACCAGTATGGGCAGCAGCGCAGATCCCAAAAGCTGCGCCATATTCACCGTACTCGCGCCGCGCCCCACCAAATGGTCTGGAAAAAGCCCTCGTGCTTCGGTCACCAGCAAGACCGGATAACTGGAAAAAAAGATCAGCCCAACCAGCAAACCCAGCGCCACTGGCAGCGGCGGTGTCGGCCATAGCGCGAGTCCGACCAGCATGAGCGCCGACAGCGCCGCCCCTGCCGTGATCAAGGCTGCGCGGGGGAAAAAATGCTTTTCCAATGGGCCCACCAGCAAAAGCCCTATCGGCATGGCAAGGCCCATCACGGCCAAAGCACGCCCACGCGCATTGGCATCCAGCCCATGCACATCGGCTAAATAGGGACCAGCCCAAAGCCCAATCACCGTGGCCGCCGCGGCATAGGCCACCAGATGCAGGGCAAGCACGCGCGGAAGGCCGGGCAAGCGCCAGATGGAAAACTGGCCGCGCAAAGCCTCGATCAATGTTTCCGAAGGGCGCTTTGGCGCGGCGCGATGGGGTGGATCATCGCGCACAAGGCGCCACCAAGCCAAGGCAACCACACCGGTCAGCAACGCGGCAACCAGAAAGGCTTCGCGCCAGCCAAGCCAACCGGCCAACCAGGCAAGCGGGGCGCCTGCCAGCAAAATCCCCACCTGAGACAATGCAAAAACCCGCGACAGCGCCAGGGTCATTTCTCCGCGGCCATACCAGCGCGCGCAAAGCACCACCGCCGACATGAAGGACGCCGCCGAGCCAATACCGATCAGCGCCCGCGCAAAAAGCAGCGCGGTGCCATCTGTGGCCATGCTTTGCAGCACAATGCCAAGCACCGCGATGACACTCAGCCCCGCCACCAAGCGGCGCGGGCCCAGCCGATCCAGCGCGATGCCCACCGGAAGTTGCATCACCAAAAGTGCGGCGAAGAACATGCCATTGGCCGCGCCCAGCATGGCCGGCGTCAGCGCCAGATCGGCACTGAGTTCCGGCGCAATCACCCCAAGCGCGCTGCGATGGAATTGACTAAGCCCGGTGAGGAGCGCGAGCGCCAGGAGCAGCGCCGCATTGGGTGAAAGCATTCCTGTCAAACAGCGCGCCTATTCCGCCTTGGCGCCGGATTGGCGCACCGCATCGCGCCAGCGCTGGCTTTCGCCCGCGACAAAGCCGGGCAATTCAGCGCGCGGGATAGGCATGGGGTCAAAGGCGCGTTCGGTGAAAAGCTTGGCCATTTCGGGGCTGGCCAAGGCCTTGGCGGCCTCCGCTTCAATCCGCGCCAGTGCCGCATCGGGTGTGCCGCGTAGCGCGAAAAGCCCGGTCCAATTCACCGACAGAAAACCGGGCAGCGCGCTGGCAATGGTTGGCACGCCGGGCAAAGCGGCATTGGGCGCAGCAGAGGCAACGCCCAGCGCCTTGATGGCGCCACCGCGAATCTGCGGCAAAGCCGTGCCAAGCCCATCAAACATCATCGGCACATTGCCGGCCACCAGATCCGTCATGGCCGGGGCGCTACCGCGATAGGGGATATGGGTCATCTCCGCGCCAATGGCGGCGCGGAACATCTCACCAGTCAGATGCAGTTGCGACCCAGTGCCTGAAGAACCGAAGGCAACCTGCCCAGGCCGGGCGCGGATATGGGCGATTAGCGCTGGCAAATCGGCCATGGGCAAAGCGCGCGGATTGACCACCAGCACATTGGGCTGCTGCGCCAGCATGGCCAAGGGCAGGAAATCCGTATCCGGATCAAAAGGCAGGCGCTGATACAGCGCCTTGTTGATGCAAATCAGCGAAGCGGTAGCGACCAATAGCGCGTGACCATCGGCTTCCGACCGGGCGAAGGCTTCCCCGGCCACGGTGCCGCCGGCGCCGCCGCGATTGTCGATCACGACCGGTTGGCCCAGCGCCACGGCCAGCCTTTCGCCAAGCGCGCGCGCCAGAATATCCGTGGTGCCACCGGCGGCGAAGGGCACAAAAATACGGATCGGGCGGTTGGGAAAGGCGGGCGCCTGGGCAAGCGCGGGGGCGGCAAGCCCGGCGGCAAAGACGCCAAGGCTGGCACGGCGGGTCATGGCGGGCATGGGCGGCTCTCCTGCTGAAAGGCCGAAACTACGCTGAAGCGGCGCCGAGGGGAAAGCGCGCAGAGGCATGGGCAAGCTCTTGCATTACCTTTATCACTTATTCCTCCGGCCAAGCGGTAAAAGATGCGATGACCCAATCAAGCGCGACAAGACTGCCAGAAGGCTTCATCTTCGAAGCGGCGAACCCGCCCCCGAATGCGCTGCATTTCCACGCGCCAGAAGAAGGCCCGGAAGGCATATTTTGCTGGACCGGCCCCGGGGCGGAGGCAGTGCTGAACATCCGCATTGATAGGCGCTATCCGCTGCGTGCCTGGCTTGAATTGGCCAATTTTGGCAACCCCGCGAACCGTGACGCGCTTTCATTGATTGTGGATGGTGATCTCTACCCCCTGATGCGGCGCGGTCCGGGGCAAAACCTGCTTGCGGGGCCGATCCTGCCCCGCGAAGGCGATGAGCCAACCCAGCTGGTGATCCGCGTGCCGCATTTGCACAGCCCACCAGCAGAAGGCCATCGCGCGGCGCCGCTACGCGGCATCGCCATCAAGCGCCTGAGCCTGATCCCGCCCGATTAAGGGGCGAAATATTGCTCTGGCACAGGCCGGGGACGAAAGGGTGTTGGTGCCTTGTCCCCATGCCAGGCAAAGCCCTCGTTTTTTGTGGAAAACACTTTCGCAACCGCTGGTGGCGTGGCAGGTTTGCTCCGACGCGGCCACGGCCGCTTCCTTGCAGAAGTTGTTCCCGCCAGCCTGTGGGCTTTTCGGGACTGGGAGAATGCCATGTCGGCGCCGAATTGGACCAATCCTGAAACCCTGGTGCTGCATGCCGGCTGGCGTGCGGACCCGACCACCGGTTCGGTCGCTGTGCCGATCCACCAGACCACTTCCTTCCAGTTCCAGGATACCGGCCATGCGGCGCGGCTTTTCGCGCTTTCTGAGCTTGGCAATATCTATACCCGCATCATGAACCCGACCGTGGATGTGCTGGAAAAGCGCGTCGCGGCTTTGGAAGGCGGTGTCGCGGCGCTGGCGGTGGGTTCGGGTCAGGCAGCGACAACCTTCGCCGTGATGAATCTGTGTGAAGCGGGGGATAATATCGTCTCCTCCACCGATCTTTACGGCGGCACCTGGAATCTTTTCGCCAATACGCTGAAGCAATTCGGCATTGAAGTGCGCTTTGTGGACCCCGCCGATCCGGAAGGTTTTGCGCGCGCAACTGATGCGCGCACCCGCGCTTATTACGCCGAGACGCTCCCCAATCCGAAGCTGCAAGTCTTCCCGATTGCGGAAGTGGCCGCCATTGGCCGGAAGCTCGGCATTCCGCTGATCATGGACAACACCGCAGCGCCCATCATCTGCCGCCCGCTTGAACACGGTGCCGCGATTGTCATGCATTCGACCACCAAATGGATTGGCGGACATGGCACCAGCATTGGCGGCATGGTGGTGGATGGCGGCAACTTCGATTGGGAAGCTTATGGAGATCGCTTCCCGACTCTGAACAAGCCCGATCCTTCCTATCACGGCGCGGTCTGGACCCAGGCTGTGAAGCCGCTGGGCCCGATTGCCTACATTATTCGCATGCGCACCTGCCTGCTGCGCGATTTGGGCGCGCCCATGTCGCCAATGAACGCCTTCCTGTTCCTGCAAGGCATGGAAACCCTGCCGCTGCGCATTGAACGCCATTGCGCCAATGCAACGCGCGCCGCCGCCTTCCTGGCGCAGCATCCGGCCGTGACGCGCGTGATCCATCCATCGCTGATGGAAGGCGAAAGCCGTCGCCGCGCTGACGCTTATTTGCGCGGCGGGCATGGCAGCCTGATGGGGATTGAATTGAAGGGCGGCAAGGAAGCCGGCCAACGCTTCATCGAAGCGCTGCAAATGTTCTACCACGTTGCCAATATCGGCGATGCGCGCAGCTTGGCGATTCACCCCGCCACCACCACCCATAGCCAATTGGATGAAAGCGAACAGGCGGCATCGGGTGTGACGCCCGGTTATGTCCGGCTTTCCATCGGCATTGAGCATATTGACGACATATTAGCGGACCTTGATCAGGCGCTGAAGGTGGCACAGGCATGAACGCGGATCGTCGCCGGATGGCGCAAGAACTCGGCCTTGGCCCTGCCGCCCCCGCGCTTGGCGGCTTCCCCGCCATTCGCATGCGGCGCAATCGCTATGATTCTTTCACGCGTAAGCTCGTGGCCGAAAATGTACTGAGCGTTGGTGATCTGATCTGGCCGATTTTTATCATGGAAGGCACCAATACCATCATGCCGGTGGCTTCCATGCCAGGCGTGGTGCGCGTGACCCTTGATAAGCTGGAAGAACATGTCGCCCCTGCCGTGAAGCTTGGCGTGCCCGCGGTGGCGCTGTTCCCGATGACGCCTTCTGAGATCAAGGATGCGGAGGGTACGGAATCCACCAATCCGGAAAACCTGATGTGCCGCGCTTCGCGCCTGCTGAAGGCGAAGTTTCCAGAACTTGGCCTGGTGGGGGATGTCGCGCTCGACCCCTATACCGATCATGGGCATGATGGCGTGATCCGGGATGGCTATGTCGCGAATGATGATACACTTGCCATTCTGACCACGCAGGCGATCAATCAGGCAGAAGCGGGTATTGATGTGATCGCGCCGTCAGACATGATGGATGGGCGCATTGGCGTTATTCGTGCGGCCCTTGATGCACGGGGTTTGATCCATACGCGCATTATGTCTTATGCGGCGAAATATGCCTCAGCGTTTTATGGGCCGTTCCGTGATGCGGTGGGGTCTGGTTCCTCGCTGAAGGGCGACAAAAAAACCTACCAGATGGACCCGGCCAATACGGATGAGGCGATGCGCGAAGTAGCGCTGGATTTGGCCGAGGGTGCGGATATGGTCATGGTGAAGCCCGGCATGCCGTATCTGGATATTGTGCGGCGTGTGCATGAACGCTTTGGCGTGCCCACCTTCGCCTATCAGGTGAGTGGCGAATACGCGATGATCGCGGGTGCGGCGCAAAATGGCTGGATTGATCGCGAACGCGCCATGATGGAAAGCTTGCTGGCTTTCAAGCGTGCCGGCGCCGCGGGTGTGCTGACCTATTTCGCCGTGGATGCGGCGGCGGTGTTGAAGCGCGGCTGAGGGGATTTTAACCAGCGGCGCGCATTCGCCGCGCCGCTGCCTCACCAATCATCACACAGGTGAAGTGCAGATTGGCGCGGCAATCACTTGGCATGATGGAAGCATCTGCAACGCGCAGGCCTTCCACGCCGCGCACCTTCAAATCCGGGTCAACCACACCGCGCGGGTCCTCATAGGCCGTCATGCGGCAAGTGCCGGCGGCGTGCTGGATATCCCCCGCTTCCGCCAGCATCAGCGCATCCAGCGCATCATCGGAAAGCGCGGCGGCTTCCGGCATACTAAGCGCGGTTTCGCCAAAGGCGATAGCCTCAGCAATATCGGCAATGGGCGCAAGCGCACATAGCTTTGCCAGGCGCCGCACACCATCACGCATCCGCAGCCGATCCGCCGGATGATCCAGCATGTTTTCTTCAACCAAAGGCTGGGCATCTGGATCGGCTGAGGTCAAACGCACTTCACCGCGCGACAGCGCATCATAAAGCGCAACACCAATACCGCCATTGGGTGCCACGCCACTTTCCGCCAGGCCGCGATGGTTATAGGCGATGATGATCATGTCACGCTCACCACCGCCGCCGAGCTTGCTGCTATAGGTCAGGCAGCAATTGGTATGGCGCGCATCAGCACCTTCAGCGCGAAAGCTTGGCTTCAAGGCCAGGCTGGCGCGCAGGATCGGGTGATCCATGAAATGCCGCCCGACAGCGGGCGCATCATGCAGCACGGCAATGCCAAGCGCGGTGAGTGCCGCCGCATCGCCAATGCCGCTGCGCATCAAAATGCAGGGGCTATGGATGGCACCGGCACAAAGCACCACTTCGCGCCCCTTGATCTCTTCAAAAGCACCAGTACCAAAACGCACCCGCACACCAACAGTCCGGCGCCCTTCGAAGATCACGCGATCCACCAGCGCATCACCGCGAATGGTCAGGTTGGCCCGGCCGCGCGCCGGTTCCAGATAGCCATCATTGGTGGTCACGCGCAGCCCATGGCGCAGATTGATCGGGTTGCAGGAAAGCCCTTCGCCTTCAGGCGCATTCAAATCAGGCTTCACGGGATAACCCGCCTGCCGTGCCGCATCACGCAGCGCACGGTCCACCGCGCCCCAGTTTTCTTCCGGCATGCGCCAAACAGGAAGGGGGCCACCTTGCCGCTTGCCTGGCGTGCCGTAATTCGCATCATCTTCGATGGCATCGAAAAGCGGCATGACATCAGCCGCCGACCAGCCCTCACATCCCGCTTCCGCCCAGGCATCAAAAGCCGCCGGCACACCGCGAATGGCGATTTGTGCATTGACCGCTGAAGAACCGCCCAAAGCCTTGCCGCGCCAATAGAATTTCGGTGCCTGCGCACGCGTACGCCGTGTCATCAATCCAGGCCATTGCCAGACGGCTTGGTGTTTCGGGTCATGCATGAAGGGCACGATATTAGGGCTGCGCAATTCAGGCGGCGCTTCCGCCGCGCGCCAATCGCGCCCCGCTTCAAGCAGCAGAACGCGCCGATCGGAATCCTCCGAAAGCCGCGCCGCCAAGGTCGCGCCAGCTGAACCCGCACCCACCACAACCACATCATACATGCCGCAAACCCCGACCGGATAAGGGAAACAGTGAAGCAGGTGCGGCGGGTGGCGCCAAGCACTTCAGCGCGATGCGCCCGGCAGCCGCGCCATCAACGTCTCGGCCTCTGCACGTTGCGTGGCGGACAAATCTCCCCGCATGAGAAGCCTGGCCAACGCGTCGCGTACTTCTGCTTCTTGGCCTGTGGCCAAAAGCAACGCCGCCAAATCAAGCACCGGTTCCACCATGGCCGGCGCAAGCCGCGCCGCCTGCTGGAATGCGGCAGCGGCTTCCGCCTGATTACCAAGGCGCAGCAGTACGCGCCCGAGCAATAGACGCAGATCAGCGCTATTCGGGTCCTGATCCAAGCCACGCCGGACAGACAGCATGGCTTCCCGCGCGCGGTTCATCGCCAGCAGAATGCTGCCTTCATGTTGCAAGGCCC
>CAIMVB010000251.1 GCA_903844785.1 uncultured Rhodospirillales bacterium
AGATGGCATTATCGGCTGGGGCGAAAGCCATCATGGCCGCGCCCATACCGCCATTGCGAAATTGCTGGAAACCACACTCAAGCAATTGGTGCTGGGCATGGATGCCTTCGACACCACCGGCATCTGGGCGCGCATCTACAAGTATCAATTGGCGAGTCACGGCATGGGGGCGGGTACCGCCATGGCGATGTCGGGTCTCGACATGGCGTTATGGGATGCCAAGGGCAAGGCGCTGAACCTGCCACTTTACAAGCTGCTCGGCGGTTCCGCGCGCCCGGTGCCGGCCTATGCCGGCGGTGTCGCACTTGGCTATCAGCCGCCGGCACAACTGATTGATGAAGCCGCACCGCATATGGCAGCGGGCTACAAGGCAGTGAAGCTGCGCGTGGGTGATACGGTGCGCGATGACATTGCCCGCATGGAAGCGGTGCGCGATGCCTTCGGCCATGATCTGGAAATCCTGACGGATGCCAATATCGGCTACAATATCGCGCAGGTGCGCCAGGTGCTGCCCGAGATGGACCGGCTGAATATCGGCTGGCTGGAAGAACCCTTCCCCGCGCATGACCACCGTTCCTATGCCGAGGCGCATGGTTTTGGCAGCACGCCACTCGCCGCCGGCGAAAATCACTTCACGCGCTTTGAATTCACCCGCGTCCTGGAAGATGATGTGATCCGCATCTGGCAGCCGGATTTGTCCAAGTGCGGCGGCGTGACCGAGACGATGCGGATCGCCGCCATGGCCTCGGCTTTCAAGATCCCGATCCACCCGCATTCATCCATGACAGGCGTCAATCAGGCGGCGTCCATCCATCTGCTCGCCGCGATTGAAAATGGCGGCTATTTCGAAGCCGATGTCTCACGCGCCAATAAGTTCCGCGACGAATTGGGCAGCGAGCCCTGGCGCATTGGCAAGGATGGCTGCGTGCGTCCATTGGAAGCACCCGGCATTGGCGTTGAGGTAGATGAGGCGTTTTTGAAAGCCCACCTGGCCATTGAAGGCCCAGGTTACGTCTGATCCGGCGCGGTTGCCCGCGCCGGGATCGCATTAGATGTAGTGTTCCTTCAACGGCGCATAGCCGTTGAAGCCCTGCGACGCATAGGTCGTCACATAAGCGCCGGTGGAGCGCAGCTCCACCCGGTCACCGCAAGCAAGCTTCAGCGGCATGCGGTAATGGGATTTTTCATAAAGCGTATCAGTGCTGTCGCAGGTTGGCCCCGCGATGGTCACGGGACCATCTTCGCTGCCATCATGCGGCGTGCGGATATCATAGCGGATCGCTTCGCCTTCCGTTTCCGCAAGCCCACCAAAGCGCCCGATATCCAGATAGACCCAGCGCACCGGATCGGCGGCACCTTTGCGGGAAACCAGCACAACTTCGCTGGAAACCAAGCCCGCATCGCCCACAATGAAGCGACCAGGTTCAACCACCATTTCCGGCAAATCATTGCCAAAATGCTTGGTCATGGCGCCCATGATGGCCATGCCGAAATCATCAATTTCCGGCACTTCCGCGCGGTAACGCACCGGGTAGCCGCCGCCCAGATTGACCATGCGGAGCTTCACGCCCGCTTCCTTCAAATCCGTGAACAGCATGGCCACGCGCGCAATGGCGCCTTCATAAGCGGCCGTCTTGGTCTGCTGGCTGCCGACATGGAAGGAAATGCCATAGGGGTCGAGCCCCATATCGCCGGCCTTCACCATCAGGTCGCGCGCCATTTCCAATTCGCAGCCAAATTTGCGCGAAAGCGGCCATTCCGCGCCTTCATTCTGCACCAGGATGCGGCAATAAACCCGCGCGCCGGGCGCATGACGTGCGAGCTTTTCCAGTTCTTCGATGCTGTCGAAAGCGAACATGGAAACACCCGCCTGATGCGCGGCAGCAATGGCAGACGCCTTCTTGATGGTATTGCCATAAGAAATCGCCTCTGGCCGCGCGCCGGCGGTCAGGCAAGCCTGCACTTCTTCGAAAGAAGCTGCATCAAAGCTCGACCCAAGCTTCACCAACCGCTCCAGAATCGGCGCGGCGGGATTGGCCTTTACGGCGTAATAGATGCGCGCAAGCGGCAGCGCTGCGTGCATGGCACGATACTTTTCTTCGACACGGTCCACATCCAGCACAAGGCATGGCGTGGCAGGCGCGTTGTCGCGCAAAAAGCGTGCGATTTTCGGTGTCATCGCAGCACCCTCCAGGCTCCAAAGGGGCCGACCATGAAGGCGACGGCCCAAGGTTAACGAAACGGTCGAACGAACCAGCGACCAGTAGAATGCCGACCGAGAAGACCCGGGCGGGGTTGCCAGAACGCTTGACGTCGTTGCGTAAAC
>CAIMVB010000252.1 GCA_903844785.1 uncultured Rhodospirillales bacterium
CGCGCTGCGCACGCGATAGGCCGCCTTGCAGACAGCGGCGAGAGCCTGCGTTTGCCCCGGCACGTCATGCACCGTGCCGACATCTCGATCAATGAAGCGCGTGGCGGTCTGCCCGGTGATATGCAGCACGGGGCTTCCCGCAAAACGCGCTTCCACCAGGCCCGGAATGGCATTGGCCATACCTGGCCCGGTGCTGGTGAAAATCACGCCCAAATGGCCGGTAACGCGCGCATAGGCATCGGCCATATGCGCGCCACCCATTTCGCCTCGCGCCTTCACATAGCGCAGGCGATTGCGCTGGCCGATTGCATCCAGCATCGGAATATTATGCACAGACACAATGCCGAAGACGGTGGAAACCCCTACTTGCGGCAGGAATTCCGCCACCAGATCGGCGACAGTGTATTTTTCGGCCATGGCGCAGCCTCCCTATTTTTTACGTACTTCAGAACCCGACGAGATCACCGCCCTTGAGCTTCAACATCTCCCGCGCTTCCGCGGGTGTGGCGATTTCCAGGCTAAGCTCTTCCAGGATGCGACGGATTTTGGCGACCTGTTCCGCATTGGATTTCGCCTGCTGGCCTTTGCCGAGCCAAAGGCTATCTTCAAGCCCAACACGCACATTGCCGCCCAACATGCCGGCCATGGTGGTGAAGGGCATTTGGTTACGCCCTGCCGCCAGCACGGACCAGACATAATCCTTGCCGAAAAGCCGATCCGCCGTTTCCTTCATGAACATCAGGTTGCGCGGCTCAGCGCCAATCCCGCCCAGAATGCCAAAAATGGTCTGGGTAAACAGCGGTGCTTCGACAATCTTGCGGTCCAGCATATGGGCCAGATTGTACAAATGCCCAACATCGTAACATTCAAACTCAAAGCGCGTGCCATGCTCCTTGCCGAGCCGTTCAACAACCTGTTCGATGTCCTGGAAGGTATTGCGGAAGATGTAATTGGTGGTGCCTTCAAGATAAGGCTTTTCCCAATCATATTTGAACTTCTTCACCCGCGCGGCCGATGGCGCGATATTGAAATTCATGGAACCCATATTCAGGCTGCACATTTCGGGCTTCGCCAAAAGCGGCGCGGCCAGCCTTTCATCCAAGGTCATGCCCAGGCCGCCGCCGGTGGTGATATTGATCACCGCATCGGTGGATTGCTTGATAACCGGCAGGAATTGCATGAAGACCTTGGGGTCCGGCGTTGGCTGACCATTTTCCGGGTCACGCGCATGCAAATGGATGATGGAAGCGCCCGCTTCCGCCGCCGCGATGGATTGTTCCGCAATCTCCTTCGGCGTGATCGGTAGGTAATCCGACATGGAAGGCGTATGGATGGCGCCCGTCACGGCGCAGGTAATGATGACCTTGGTCATGGCTTTCCCCTTATGGCTATGGGCTGATCCTGCCGCGCGCCGCGCCAGAACGGAAGGGGGTTATTCGTGCCGGAGCGCCGTTATCGGGTCTAGATGCGCGGCGCGCCTTGCTGGCCAGAAGCCGAAAAACAGGCCGGTGAGCGCGGAGACCCCAACCGCAATCAGCACCGCATCCGCCCGGACCAGCACCGGCCAGCCCGCCACATCGGCCAGAATATGCGACAACGCCATCCCTGCCAGCACGCCGGCAGCGCCCCCCAATAGCGCCAGCATCACGGCTTCCAACAGAAATTGCGCCAGTACATCCCGCCTGCGCGCACCAATGGCGAGCCGGAGGCCAATTTCCCGTGTGCGTTCAGTCACACTGACCAGCATGATATTCATCACGCCAATGCCACCCACCAGCAGTGAAACCGCGGCGACCGAGGCCAGAAGCGCGGAAAGCGTCCGCGCCGAGGCATCGCGCGTGGCCTGGATATCAGACAAATTTCTTATGGAAACGCTATCCGGTTCATTCGCCGCAACACGATGACGCTGGCGCATCAGGGTGCGGATGGCTTCTTCAGCCGCGGCCATATTCTCACCCTCATGCACTTTCACGGAAATCACGCCCACCTGGCGCGCATTGGCGCGCGATGCGCCCATAACGCTGCGTCGCGCAGTCCAATAGGGCACAAAAACCGTATCATCCTGATCCTGGCCCATAGGATTCTGGCCCTTGCGCGCCATGACGCCAATCACCTCAAAAGGCGTTTGGCGAATGCGAATTTCGCGCCCCACAGGGTCGTCTTCGGCAAACAACATCTCGGCGACCGTGGCGCCAAGGATCACCACCTTGCGTCCGCCAGCGGCTTCTTCCGGTGAGAATAGCCGCCCGCCATCGGCTATCCATTCATGGGCGGTGAAATAATCGGGTTCTGTCGCCAATACTGTGGTGGACCAATTCTGATTGCCCGCCACCACCTGAAAAGTCTGGCGAATGGAACCGGCCGCCACCTGCACTTCGGAAATTTCGCGCGCAATGGCCGCAGCATCGTCCCAGGAAAGGTTGGAACGCCCGCCCGCGCCTAGCCGCACACCCCCCATGGTGGCGCTGCCGCCCCAGACAATCAGCAGATTGGCGCCGAGGGATTGGATTTGCGCCAGCACCTGGCGCCGCGCGCCTTCCCCCACCGCCACTGTGGCAATCACCGCCGCCACACCAATGAAAATGCCAAGCGCCGTAAGGATAGAACGCAGCAGATTAGCCGAAAGCGCGGAAAGCGCGCCGCGCAAAGCTTCGAACACATCAATGCCACGCCGCGGGGATGAGGCTATAGGCGGCAGGGTTGCATTCATGCCACGGCATCCGCTTCCGGCAGCGCGACCAGCGCGGTGGCGGCATCCGCGGCGTTTTGCGTTTCATCCGCAATCAACCGGCCATCGCGAAAGCGCAGCACGCGTTCGGCAAAACGCGCCACATCGGCATCATGCGTCACCATCAGAATGCCAACGCCGCTGCGATTAAGCGCCTGGAACAGCGCCATGATGGAAAGCCCGGTGCGTGTATCCAAGGCGCCGGTTGGTTCATCGGCCAGAATCAAATCCGGGCTGCCAACAATGGCGCGCGCAATTGCGACACGTTGCTGCTGCCCGCCGGAAAGCTGCGTCGGGCGATGGTGCATGCGATCCGCAAGACCCACCGCCGCCAGCGCCGCCGCCGCGCGTTCCCGCCTTTGGCGCCTTGGCATACCGCGATAAATCAAGGGCAATTCCACATTCGCAAGCGCATCAGCGCGCGGCAGCAAGTTGAAGGATTGAAAGACAAAGCCAAGACGCCGGCTGCGTAAATCCGCCAGCCGATCATGCGAAAGCGCCTCCACTTCCTCACCCATCAGCCGATAACTGCCGCGTGTCGGCCGATCCAGGCAGCCGATCAGATTGAGAAAGGTGGATTTGCCGGAACCAGAAGGCCCCATGGCGGCGACAAAACGCCCAGGTGCTATGGAAAGTGACACATCCTGCAGCGCAGCCACCACGCCTTCGCCGGCGGGGTAGTGTTTGGTCAGCCCTTGGGTTTCTATCAGGGCGGTCATAGCCTCAGAAAAGCCGCCTTCCGCTGGCCGCTTGTGCCGCACCGGCGCGTTCCTGGCCAATGACCACCGCGGCACCTGCAGCGATTTCGCCGCTGATAATTTCCGTCATGCTGCCATCAGTCAGACCGATACGGAGTTGCACGGCGCGGGGTGGCGCATCGCCTTCCTGCATCCAAACCGTCCCGGCCTGGCCTGCCGATGCGGAACCACGCAAGGCGGCCAGACGTGCGCGTTGATCCGGGGTCAGCACCGCATTCAAGCGCGCGACAAGCCGCTGCCGCGCAGCCTGCGCCTGTTGCCGCCGTGCATCGGGATCTTGTGGCAAGGCCGCCATGCGGGCGCGCATTTCGGCGCGCGCGGCTTCAATTTCTGTCCGTTGCGCGTCGGTCAAATCCGTAAGCTGCGCCAGCGCCTGATCCATTTGCTGCCCGCCCGCCGGTGCCTGCGCCGTGCCGCCCGAAGTGCCGGCACTGCCCGCCGGGCGCCAACGCAGCGCCGCATTGGGAACACGCAACGCATCATTTCGGGTATCGGTGATGATGCGCAAAGTCGCTGTCATACCAGGCAGCAGCCGGCCGGAAGCATTGGGCGTGGTCACCACCACCGTATAGGTCACCACATTCTGCACCGTGGTCGCGGCCAGGCGAATTTCCTTCACGCGCCCACGCAGGATTTCATTGGGATAGGATGCAACCGTGAAGGTGACTTCCTGGCCCGCGCGCACACGGCCAATATCGGCTTCATCTACCGTGGCATGTACTTCCATCTCATCCAGGCTGGCGGCGATCTGGAACAGAATGGGCGATTGGAAGGAAGCGGCCACGGTCTGCCCGACATCGATATTGCGCGATACCACTACACCATCAATCGGCGATTTGATGGTGGCGTTACGAAGATCAACTTCTACCTGCCGAAGCTGCGCAACCTTCTGTTCGCGCGCTGCAATGGCGGCTTCCACCTGCGCTTCCGCGGTGCGCGCGGCGGCAGAAGCGGCAAGCAGTGCGGCATCGGCGCGCGCAATATCAGCCTGTGCTTGCGCTACAGCGGCACGCAGCCTGTCAGCCGTGAAGCCCGCACGCAAAGCCTCACGTTCCGTGCCTACGCCGCGGGCTCGCAATTCTCCCGTACGTGCGGCTTCAACTTCGGCATCGCGCAGGCTGGCCTCGGCGCCCGATAAGGCGGCGCGCACCGCTGCAATCTGCGCGTGGGCCTGCGCGTTGTCAGCGACCGCACGTTCCGCCTGCGCGCGTGTGACAGCAATTTGCGCGGCGGCAGCATGCACATCCGCTTCCGCTGCTGCGCGGCGTGCTTCCAGGGTTGCGGTATCAAGCTGCGCAATGGGTTGATCAGCGGCCACTTTTGAATTGAAATCTGCCAATAATTCACGAATTTGGCCGGAAAGCTGGCTGCCCACCTGCACCAGCGTCACCGGATTTACCGTGCCGGTCGCGGCCACCACAGCGGTGATTGTACCGCGGTCAAGTGTTGCCACCCGAAGCCGAGGCGCCCCCGCCCCGCTTTCTGACGCCAGAAAACCAGGCCTGGGCATGCCAGCAGCCCACCAGGCCGCGCCGGCACCACATATCAGGACAAGGGCGATCAACCATTTCCGCATGGGCAGAGCATAGCAGGGTTTTTGTGCCGCGCATGTCCCAGACCCTATCCGCCCCGGCATTCGCAGGCCGCCGGCTTTGCGCTAGGCTTCCCGCAATGAGTTGGATGGGGTTTCCATGCGTATTCTGATCCTGGGCGCCGGCGCGCTGGGTGGCTATTTTGGCGGGCGTTTCCATCAGGCGGGGCTTGACCCCTGTTTCCTGGTGCGGGCCGGGCGCGCAGCGCAATTGGCACGCGATGGGCTTTCCATCACCAGCCCGCTTGGGAATTACCAGGCCACGGTCACGACCATCGCACCCGATGCTCTACAGCCCGGCTGGGATCTGATTCTGCTGACCTGCAAAGCCTATGATCTGCCAGCCGCCATGGATGCCATTCGGCCCGCCGTGGATAGCCGCAGCGCCATATTGCCGGTGCTGAATGGCATCCGCCATATCAAGACCTTGCAGGATAGTTTCGGCCCAGACCGCGTTTTGGGTGGGCTTGCGAAAATTCAGGCGAGCCTCGCGCCAGATGGCACCATCCGGCATTTGAATGATTGGCGCTGGCTCACCTTTGGTGAAATTGCCGGCGGCATGAGTGAACGTGTGGAACGCATTGCCTCAGTGATCAGTGCCGCGTCGGGCATGGTGGCGACCGCCGTGCCCGATATCATGGCGCAGATGTGGGAAAAGATCGTGCATCTTGGCACCAGCGCGCTTTGCACCGTGCTGATGCGCGCCAATGTGGGTGAAATTGCGCGTTCGCCCGGCGGCATTGCCTTCATGCATGGCGTATTGGAAGCCAATGCAGCCATTGCGGCCGCCGAAGGCTTCCCGGTGAGCGAGGCTTTCATGAAGCAATATCGCGGCGTTTTTGGTGATGATGCCAGCGGCTATACGGCTTCCATGCTGCGTGATCTGGAAGCGGGCGGGCGGATTGAAGCGGACCATATTCTGGGCTTCCTGCTGGAAGCAGCCCAGCGCCATGGCCTGCCAAGCAGCCTGCATGAAGCCGCCTTTCTGCATGCCAAGGCATTTGAACAGCGGCGGGATGCCAAGCGTCTGCCGAAATGACGATCCATCTGAGGAGGCTTCCATGCGCTTGAGGGATAAGGTTGCGGTCATCACCGGTGCGGGTTCCGGCATTGGCCGGGCCACCGCACAGCTTTTCGCCAAGGAAGGCGCCAAGCTTGCCCTGGTGGATCGTGATGCGGCGGCGGTTGAAGAAACCGCGAAGCTGATTGGTGGCGCGCTGGTGCGGGTTTCCGATGTTGGCGCGCCGGGGGCGGCAGATGAAGATGCCGCAGCCATTCTGCAAAGCCTGGGGCGTATCGATATTCTTTTCGCCACCGCTGGGTTTTCCGTAGGCGGCACCGTGCTGGACACCAAACCTGAGGATTGGGATGCGGTGTTTCGTGTGCATGTTGGCGGCACCTGGCTTTGGGCACGCGCCGTGATACCAGCCATGAAGCGCCAAGGCGGCGGGGCCATTATTACCACGGGATCACAACTCGCCATCGCTGGCGGGTCTGGCAATAGCGCCTATATCGCCGCGAAAGGTGCCATACTTAGCCTGACGCGCGTCATGGCGCTTGACTTTGTCGCCGATGGCATTCGGGTGAATGCGATTGTGCCGGGCGCGATTGATACACCTTTGCTGGCCCGCAGCATGTCCCGCCGCGCCGATCCGGAAGCGGCACGCGCCACATCCCGCGCGCGCCACGCCATGGGGCGTTTTGGCCGCGCGGAAGAAGTGGCCGAAGGTGTGCTTTATCTGGCGAGTGATGCGGCAAGCTTCACCACGGGCATCGCGCTGCCGGTGGATGGCGGCTGGCTGGCAAAGTAAGCCCGCACAATCATCAAAGCGCCAGCTTCATGCCCTCATGGCTTGGGATGAATCCCAGGCCTTCATAAAAGCGCCGCGCTTCGGGCCTTTGCTTATCAGTGGTAAGCTGCACAAGGCCGCAGCCGCGCGTGCGGCATTCGGCGATGGCCCATTCAAACATTTGCCGGCCTAGCCCGCCACCACGCTGATCGGCCGCAATGCGCACGCTTTCAATCTGCCCGCGCCACATGCCCAAACGTGAAAGCCCTGGGATGAAGCTCAGTTGCAGGCAGCCAATCACCCGCCCGGCTTCTTCCACCACGGCGAGTAATTGATTGGCATCAGCGGCAATGGCCGCGAAAGCCGCAAGATAGGCCGGGTTGGGCGGGTCAGCGGCGTCTTCGCGCCCCTGACCCAGTTTGTCATCGGCCAGAAGCGCGATGATGGCGGGCAAATCCGCCTTGGTGGCGCGTCTGAAAATCGGCGCCACGCAACCCACTCAGATCTTCACGCGATCCGGCGCGACCCAGCTCATCGGATCCTTCCAGATCACCTGATCCGTGGTGACGGGGCGGTCCAGCCGGTTCATGCCGCGCAGCTGATCAATGGCGCGCTGCACAAAGGCAACGCTGTCATTGGTCAGGTTCATGCGGTATTCAACCTTGCCCATCAGTTCAGCGATGAAGGCGCGATCCTGGCGCAGGAAGCGCGCCACTTGCTGCACCGCCTGTTCGCGATTGCTGGCGATGAAATCTGTCGCCTGCACCAAGGAACGCATCAGCCTTTCGGTGGTGGCGCGATTGGCTTCCGCCCAGCCCTTGTTCATGTAGATATAGTTGCTCTGAATCGCGATCTGGTCATTGCTGAGCAGAATCTTGCTGCCGGAAATGGCGCGGGTTGCGCGGGTTGGCCAGGGTTCCCAAACAACGAAGGCATCAATATTGCCGCGTTCCATGGCAGCCACCATTTCCGGCGCTTCCACATTCACGATGGTGTAGTCGGCCTGGTTCAGACCAAGCTTCGCCACCACGGAAAGCCAGAAGGTTTCGCTGCCCGTGCCGCGCGCGACACCAACGCGCTTGCCCTTCAGCGCTTCCATATTATCGACACCGCGGCCCACAACGGAAAGCCAACGCATCAGCGCCACACCTTCCGCAACCGCCACCACATTGGGGTCGCGCACATGGGCGGAAACACCGGCCTGTTCGGCGCCATAGGCGGAATTGATCTGATTGCCGATCAGAAACGCAATCATGGCGCTACCGGATGGGCCGGTATTCACCGTCACATCCAGGCCATTGCGTTCGAAAAAGCCACCTTCCTTGGCGACGTAAAACTGCGCGAAGGAAGGATCAACACCGGTTGCGATGGTGATCTTGGTGGGCGCTTGCGCGGAAGCCGGCAGGATATAGGCGCCGGCTGCGGCGGCGGGCAGGCTCAGCAAGGAACGACGAAGCATGGTGAAATCTCCCTTTTCTTAGACGGTTGCGTTGAAGCGCCCGGCAAAGGCGCGGATCAGAAAGCGAAAACTGCGATCAGTGGCGAAACCCAAAAGCCCAAGCGCCACGAGTGCCACAAAAATATCCTCGATCTGCATGAAAAGCCTGGCATCCCACAGCATTTTGCCAAGCCCGTCATTGGAGGCGATCAACTCCGCCGCCACGATGGTGACAAAGGCATTGGACATGGCAAGTCGCATCCCCGTCAGAATATAAGGCACGGTCGCCGGCAGCGCGACCAGGCCAAAGACCTGCCAGCGATTGGCGCCAAGGCATTGCGCAGCCCTGATCTTATCCCGCCCCACGGCGCCAACACCGGCAGCGGTTGAGATGATCACCACGAAGATGGTGGTATAGGCAATCAGGAAGACCTTGCTTTCCTCACCAATGCCGAACCAGATCACCGAAACTGTGATCATGGCGACAGCCGGGATGAAGCGGAAAAATTCCGTCCAGGGCTCCAGCAACCAGCGCACCGGCTTGAAGGACCCAATGGCAAGCCCAACGGGTATGCCAATCGCCGAACCCAGCAAAAACCCCTGCGCGATGCGCCTGAGTGAGGCGATGATCTGTTCTTGCAGGATGCCATCTTCAATCAGCATCCAGCCGCGTTCCAAAACCGGCATGGGTGGTGGAAACAGGGTGGATTTCACCAAATAGACAGCGGCCAGATGCCAGATCAGGAACAGCAGGGCAAAGCCCGCGATATAGCCACCAATGGTGGTCAGCCGATCAATGCGCACCGTGGATCTCATCATGAATAAGGCCATGGACTTCGCGGAAGACTCGCATGAATTCATCCGAAGTGCGTTCACGCGGAAAGGGCAGATCAACCGGCACAATGGCCTTCAGCGTGCCGCCCGGGCCGCGTCGCATCACGCCGATGCGCGTTGCAAGCGCACAAGCCTCTTCAATGTCATGCGTGATGAAGAGCACGGTCTTCTTGGTTTCCGCCCAAATCCGGCTGAGTTCGCCCTGCAACACCGCCCGCGTCATGGCATCCAAGGCGCCGAAGGGTTCATCCATCAGCAGCATGCGCGGGTCATTTGCCAAGGCGCGGGCAATTTGGATGCGCTGCTTCATGCCGCCCGAAAGCTCTGAAGGGTGCTTCGCCCCCTGCCCTGTCAGCCCCACCATGCGCAGGAAATGTTCTGCCTTGGCGCGGCGTTCGGCCTTGCCCATGCCGCGCAACCGCAAGCCGAAGCCGATATTATCCAGCGCCGTCAGCCAATCATACAGGCTGTCATGCCCTTGAAAGACCACGCCGCGATCAGCCCCTGGCCTTTCCACCGGCGCGCCATCCAATAGGATGCGGCCCGCCGTTGGCGCCTCAAACCCTGCAACCATGTTCAGAACCGTGGTTTTGCCGCAGCCCGAGGTGCCAAGCAGGCAGAAAAATTCGCCCTCGGCCATATCCAGGCTGAAATCGCGCACGGCTTCCCAGGCGCCGGTGCGGCCCGAAAATGTCTTGCCCACGCCCTGTAGCGATACCAACGCCACATCTGCCCCCTGTGTTACAAACCCCATCTAGGCGCCGGCGCCCAAACCAGCAACCCGGCTTCACGACCCGGCAAGCCGGGTCTAGTCTCCGCCCGGTGTAGAAGCAGGAGGAATGCCACATGCCGAATATGCTTGAAGGTAAGGTTGCCATTGTCACCGGTGCCGGGAACGGAATTGGCCGGGAAATCGCCATTATGATGGCGGGCCAGGGCGCGAAGGTGATCATTAATGATGTCGGGGCATCGCTGTCAGGCGAGGGCTTGGATGCCACGCCGGCGCAACAAACCAAGGCAATCATTGCCCAAAATGGTGGCACATCCGAAATCTGCACAGATAGCGTGGCCAGCTGGGCCACCGCGCAAAAAATCGTGCAATCCGCGATGGATCACTTCGGCCGTGTTGATATCGTGGTCAACAATGCTGGCATTCTGCGCGACCAAATCTTCCACCGCATGACGCCCGAAGAATGGGATGCGGTGATTGCCGTGCATCTTTCGGGTTCTTTCTATGTCTCCCGCGCGGCGGCGACGCATTTCCGCGCCCAGCAATCGGGCGCTTATGTGCATATGTCTTCAACATCGGGCCTGATTGGCAATTTCGGGCAGGCGAATTACTCGGCGGCCAAGCTTGGCATCGTCGCCTTGTCCAAATCCATCGCGCTGGATATGGCGCGGTTCGGCGTGCGTTCGAATTGCATCGCCCCCTTCGCCTGGAGCCGCATGACAGGCTCGATCCCCGCCGAAACGCCGGAACAAAAGCGCCGGGTTGAGCGCATCATGCGCATGACGCCGGATAAGAACGCGCCGCTTGCGGTATTCCTCGCCTCCGATGCGGCGAAGGATGTGACGGGGCAAATCTTCTCACCCCGCATGAATGAGATTTTCATCTACAGCCAATCCCGCCCGATCCGCGGCATTCATCGCGGCGAAGGCTGGACCCCAGAAATGATCGAAGAATATGCCCTGCCGGCGCTGAAGCCTGCATTCTCGGCGCTGGAACGTTCGGGCGATGTCTTCTGCTGGGACCCGGTCTGAAGCCGCATAGGCTTGCCGCGCTGGCGCTGCTTGCCCTGGCATCGGGGCAGGCAGCGGCTGGGGCGCCGGAAGTGCTGGCCGCCGCACAGCGCCTAGCGCCAAGCGGCGCGCTGGAAGCGATTGATGCGGCGGCGGAATGCGCCTTTGCCGCCAGCGCGCGGCATCTTGGCCCCTTACCGGCCAGGCTTGTTTGGTCCCGCCCCGCCGCGGTTGTGGTGTTCAGCGGGCTGGATGGGCTGGCGGAAGGGGAACGCGCCGTGCTGCTTCGCCCCACGCGGGAATTGCTGGCACGCCACGCCACGCGCGAAAGGATTGCCACCGGGCGCGTCGGCCTGCATGACCATGAACTGAACGCCTTACCCGATACCGCGCAGGAAATCGCTTTCCTCGCGCTGCATATCGCGCCACCACCATCACCACCTGAGGGCTGTGTCGCCCCTTCGATGAATTGACGGAATAGACCAATGGATCGCCTTGCCTCTGCCCTGCTCAACCCGCGCCGCATCGCGCTCATTGGCGGATCATCAGACCCGAAGCGCCTGACCGCGCGCGCGCAAGTCTATCTGCGCAAGCACGGCTTTACCGGTGATCTTTTCCCGATCAATCCAAGTGCCGAGACGATCCTGGGCGAACGCGCCTATGCGCGTCTGGCTGATGTGCCGGGGGAGATTGATCTGGCCTATCTGCTGCTCGGCACGCAGCATGTGGAAGGTCAGATCGCGGCGGTGGCGGAAAAGCGCATTCCTGTCGCCGCCATCCTGGCCGATGGCTTTGCCGAAGCCGGACCGGAAGGCCGCGCCTTGCAGGAAAGGCTTTTGGCAACAGCGAAAGCGGCGGGTGTGCGGCTGCTGGGGCCGAATTCCATGGGGCTTGTGAACCTCAACGCACGCACCGCGTGTTCGGTGAATGCGGCGCTAGAAGCCGAAAGCCTGCCCGCCGGGCGCATCGCCTTGGTCTCTCAATCCGGTTCCATGATGGGCGCCATCATGGCGCGCGGCGCCCCGCGCGGCATGGGGTTTTCGCATTTGATCGGCACCGGCAATGAAGCCGACCTGACCGCGAGTGAAATTGCCGGCATGCTGGTGGAAGATCCCGGCGTTGATGCGGTGCTGCTGTTTCTGGAAGCGATTCGCGCGCCAGAAAAACTCGCCGACGCCGCGCGCCGCGCCCATGCGCTCGGCAAGCCGATCATCGCCTTCAAGCTTGGGCGTTCCAGTTTCGGGGCAGAATTGGCGGGCAGCCATACCGGGGCGCTGGCGGGTTCTGACGCCGCGGCGGATGCGTTCTTCCGTGCCAATGGCATTGCGCGTGTGACGATGATTGAAGCGCTGTTGGAAGCACCCGCCTTGTTCATTGGGCGGAAGCCCTTGGCCAATCCGCGCCGAACCATTTCCGTGATGACCACCACGGGCGGCGGGGGTGCCATGGCGGTGGATGCGCTGGGTGTTGCCGGGATTGAAACCTGCCCGCCGGATGCCACCGCCGTGGCCGGGTTGGAAGCCGCTGGCCTGCCGCATCATGGACGGATGATTGATGTGACCTTGGCCGGCACGCGCGCCGATAAGGTGGAAGCCGCGCTCTCAGCCCTCGCCGCCGATGCAGGCACGGATATGGTGCTTTCCGTGGTGGGATCTTCCGCGCAATTCCGCCCGCATGATGCGGTGGCGGGCATTACTGGCGCGGTGAAGAACGGTCTTGGCAAACCCATCGCGGCCTTTCTGGTGCCGCAGGCCGATGCGTCCTTGCGATTGCTGGGCGAGGCCGGGATTCCCGCCTTCCGCACCCCTGAATCCTGCGCCGATGTCATTCGCGCCTTTTTCGATTGGCGCGCCCCGCGCAGCGAAGCCGCCGCGCCGGCCATCAGCCAAGCTATCCCCGCCGCCCCGGATGAAGCAGATGCGCGCCGGCTTTTCGCGGCTTTCGGCCTGGATAGCCCCTTTGCTGTGATGGCAAAGCCCGATGCCGTGCCGGAGGGGCTGCGCTACCCGGTGGCGCTCAAAATCCTCTCGCCCGATTTGGCGCATAAGACGGAAGTGGGCGGCGTTGCCTTGAATATCGCCGATGCGGCGGCGCTGAAGGCCGAAGCCAGCGCCATGCTGGCGCGCGTCACTTCCCGCGCCCCGGCTGCGCGCATCACCGGTTTTCTGGTGCAGCCCATGGTGAAGGGCCTGGCAGAGGCTATCATCGGCTTCCGGCGGGACCCGGAAGCGGGGCCCGTGATTTTGGTCGGTGCCGGCGGGATCATGGCGGAATTGCATCGCGATACGGCGCTGCGCCTGGCCCCGGTGGATGAGGCAGAAGCGCGCGCCATGATCGCCGAAGTGAAGGGTCTGAAGCCCTTGGCCGGCTGGCGCGGCCTGCCGCGCGGCGATTTGGATGCGCTGGCGCGCGCGGTGGTGGCGGCTTCCCGCCTGGCCGCGCTGCCGGGCGTGGCGGAAGCAGAAATCAACCCGCTGATCATCCATGCCGAAGGCCAGGGTGTGACAGTGGCGGATGCCTGGGTGGTTCCGGCTTCCCCTTGATGGAGCGAGGTGTCAGTTTGCCGCCATGAAGCCTGAAGATCTGATCCGCGCCCGCTATGGCGCCCTGCCCTTCACCCCGCCCGAGGCGATACCCCCGGCGCTGGCCGCGCTATTGGATCGCCGTGTGACGCGCCGCTATAGCGCCGAAGCGGTGAGTGATGCATTGCTGGATACAGTGCTGGCGGCGGCACAATCCGCGCCATCCAAATCAGACCTTCAGCAATATTCCATCATCGTCACGCGCGATCCGGTGAAGATCGCGAAAGTGGCGGATTGGATCGGCACCATGCCCTGGATCAAGGATGCGCCAGTGCTGCTGATTTTCTGCGGCGATATGCGGCGCGGCCAGGCGGCTTGCGCGCAGCATGGGCGCGAACATGCCAATAACAATATGGACACTTTCCTGAATACGGCGGTGGATGCGGCGCTGGCTTTGGGTATGGCGATTGCGGCGGCGGATGCGGCGGGGCTCGGCACCTGCCCGATTTCCTATGTGCGCAGCCATATCGAAAAAGTGGCGCCGTTGTTTGCGCTGCCCAAGGGTGTCTATCCGGTGGCGGGGCTTTCGCTGGGCTGGCCGACGGCGCGCAATGAAGTCACGCCGCGCCTGCCGCCTTCCGTGGTGATTCATCGCGAAGCCTATTCCGGCGTGCATGAGGCTGAGGCGATTGCCGCTTATGATGCGCTACGCCCGCGCCAAAAGCCGCGCTATCCGGAAATCCATGGCCCGGCGCCGGAAGGCTGCACCTGGTCTGAAAACGCGGCGCGGCAATTATCGGTGCCGGAGCGCTTCGGCTTCCGCGCCTGGCTGCGCAACAGGGGCTTTGAGCTTGACTGAACAGCAACGCCGCGAAGACCCCACAGCCGATAATCCCGGCGGCGCCGATGCGGAAGGCAAGCGCAGCCCGCGCGCCCACGCAGCACGCCCGCGCGATGCGGCCAGCCTGATTGTCTGGCGCCAAAGCCGCACAGGTACAGAATTGCTGATGGGCAAGCGCCATCCCGGGCATCGCTTCATGCCGGATGTGATGGTGTTTCCGGGCGGGCGCGTGGATGCGGATGATCATCGCGGCCCGGCGATC
>CAIMVB010000253.1 GCA_903844785.1 uncultured Rhodospirillales bacterium
GGCATAACCTCAAAGGGCGGGCGGGCGAGAGAGGCCCCCCGCCGTGTTGCGGTTCCTATAGAGAGAGGCGCGGCCAGGGTCAAAGCCCAACCGCGTGAGGAGACATAGATGGCGCTGATCGACGACGAAGAAAGGCCCCGGAGCAAGCCGCGCTTCCAGCCGATGGTATTTGATGGCTGGGATGTGGCCCAATTACGGGAATATATTGAAGCCCTTAAGGCGGAAATCACCCGCGCCGAGGAAGCGATTGGCGCGCGCGACGCCCAGCGCCTGGCGGCCGAGGCGTTTTTCAAGAAGGGGTAGCCCCCGCCCGAGACCAGGCGGGGGCCATTTTCGCGGTTCAAGCCGCTTCCGGCAGCACCGCCGGGCGCGCGCCCTGCACCGGGATTTGCCGCGGCTTCAGGGCTTCCGGCACTTCATGGCGAAGCGCGATGTGCAGTAAGCCGTTTTCCAGCTTGGCGCCGCTGACCACAATATGGTCGGCCAGGACGAAGCGGCGTTCAAAACCGCGCCCGGCAATGCCGCGATGCAGGAAACGGCGGGTTTCTTCCGGCGTGGGCTGGGCACGGCCCGTCACCGTCAGCGTGTTCTGATGGGCGGTAATGTCCAGATCGGCTTCGGCAAAACCGGCCACCGCCATGGTCAGCACATAGCTGTCATCGCTGGTCTTTTCGATGTTGTAGGGCGGGTAGCCCCCGGCATCGGCACCAGTCCGGGCCGTATCCATCAACCGCGCCAGGCGATCAAAGCCAATGGCGGTACGAAAAAGGGGGGAAAAATCAATTGCGTTCATCGCAAGGACACTCCTGTGCAAAGCAAGGTCCGTTGAGGCCAGCGGATACGCACCGCAATGCCCCCTGCTGGGCAGCATCTGGCTTGTTCCGCGCCAGGGGCCCGAATGGCGCCCCTTAGCGACCAGGAAATGGAAATAGCCCGCCAGCCAATCAAGGGCTGCGGGCTAAAAAATCCAACTAATGAAAAAGGGCCGCGACTTACGGCCCAGGACTTATTAGTCCTTCTTGCGCGCGCCAATGCCGGCGAAGCGCTTGTTGAACTTCGCAATCTGGCCGCCCGTGTCGATAATGCGCTGCACGCCGGTCCAGGCCGGGTGCGACTTCGGATCAATATCCAAGCGGATAGTATCGCCCGGCTTGCCGTAGCAGGAACGGGTCTTGAACTCGGTCCCGTCGGTCATGATGATGTTGATCTCATGATAAGCGGGATGGATATCGGTCTTCATCGCAGATGCTCACAAAAAATCGGCCGCCGATGCCGACCGGCCGCCAGGGAGCGGGGGCTATAGGCGATGAGTCCCGGGAAGGCAAGGGAGCGATTGACCCGCGCCCCGCCCCGGGCCAGAGGAATTATCCCTTCCCCGCAAAGGTCCGGCGCGCGTGAGCCTTAATATCCTCTCCATCCAATCCTGGGTTGCTTACGGCCATGTGGGCAATGCCAGCGCCATGTTTCCACTGCAGCGCCTGGGGGCCGAGGTCTGGGGGGTGCATACGGTGCAATTCTCCAACCACACCGGCTATGGCGCCTGGCGCGGCCAGGTCTTTGGCGCCGATCTGGTGCGCGAATGCGTGGCCGGGATCGCGGATCGCGGCATGCTGTCCCACTGCGATGCGGTGCTTTCGGGCTATCTGGGCTCGGCAGAGATCGGCGCCGCGGTGCGCGATGCGGCGCTTGCGGTGAAAGCGGCCAATCCCAAGGCGCTTTGGTGCTGCGATCCGGTGATGGGCGATACCGGCCGAGGGATGTTCGTCCGCCCCGGCATTCCGGAATTCCTGCGTGATGAGGCCCTGCCGGCGGCCGATATTGCAACGCCCAATCAATTCGAATTGGAATGGTTGACGGGGCGGGCCATCACGTCGCTCGCTGATGCCAAGGCGGCGATCACCGCGCTGCAAGCCAAGGGGCCGCGCTGCGTGTTGCTGACCTCGCTCCGCACCGAAGCGACAGGGGACGATGAGATTGAAATGCTGGCCGCCGAAGGGGGCGGGTTCTGGCGGCTGCGCACGCCGATGCTGCCGCTATCGGTCAATGGCGCGGGGGATGCCATTGCAGCACTTTTCCTGTTTCATCGCCTGAAAAGCGGTGCGGCGGCACCGGCCTTGGAAGCCGCCGCTGCCAGCATTTTCGGCCTGCTGAGCCGCACGCTGGAAGCCGGCGCGCGGGAATTGCAGGTGGTCGCGGCGCAGGAGGAAATCACCGCCCCCTCACGCCGCTTTATCGCGGAAGCCTGCTAGGCTTCAGCGGGGCATCAATGCATGAAGCTGCGGGTCACATAGGCCTTCAGCGCTTCAACATCATGATCCTGCTTGGCGAAGCGGAACTTCACCAAATCACGAATACTGACAATGCCAAGCAAGGCCCCATCCGTGTCGCAAACCGGCAAATGGCGGAAATAGCCTTGATCCATGATCTCCAACGCCGCTTCCACGGGCGTATCGGGGCCGATCATGATGACTTCGCGTGTCATCAACTCCTCCGCGGCCAGGCAGCGTATGCCATTGCGGCGATCTGCCACCGCCTTCACGATGTCACGCTCACTCAAAATCCCGGCGACCTGGCCGGTGCTGGTCACGATCAACACAGCGCCGATACGACGCGCCGCCATGATACGGGCAATTTCCACCACGGGCGTTTCCGGGGTGACTGAAATCGCGGCATTACCCTTCTGCCGCAGAACCGCTGCTATGGTCATGGCCGGAGGCCTCCTTTTCCGAGACTCTGCCAGCCCACCTCATCCTTCGGACGCTATTTCGTTGTCCTTGCCCGGAAGCGCAAGGGTTTTATCGCGTCACAAATTCGGAATCCCGCGCCTCAGCGGCGGTTTGCCCAAGCCTTGGGCAAAACGGGCGCTTGCATAGGCCCGTGGCCCCATGCCAGCCTTCTGATCCAGATAAGGAAGCCGCCCGAAAAGCCCCGCATTTCAAAAGCGGCAGGCCCTATGGGTGGTTCCAACACCGCATCAGGGAGAGATGATCATGACCCTTCAAACCTCACGCCGCC
>CAIMVB010000254.1 GCA_903844785.1 uncultured Rhodospirillales bacterium
ATCCGGGATGCGTCGCCAATCGCCGGGGCAAAGCCGCCAGCGGAGCGCCACGCGCCGGAAATTACCGCCCAGGCGATCTTCCACCCGCCAGGTCCGATCACGGCATTCAATCCGGCGGGCATGGCGATTGCCGCGCCAATCACGGCTTTTGGCGCCATCCGGAATGGCGCGGCAGCGTGGCCAGCGCCCAAACAGGAAGGGGCCAAGCCGGGGCATGGGCTCGGCATCGTCAAAGGTGATCAGATTATGCCCGGCGCCCCCAGCAAGCATTCTTTGCCACCAGGCAAAGCCGGACGGGGGCAGATAGGCGCCGCTACCGCCATCGCGCAGCAGGTTTTCATCGCCATCCCACAGGTCGAAATGCAGAATATCGGCCTGGCCCGGGCGAAAGCGCATCGGCACACCGGTGCGCAGCACGCCGCGCGCCCCACCAGCACCTTTCAACCCGAACCAGCCGGCACTCCGCCAATGGGGCGGACTGGGCTTGGCCACGAGGGGTATTGGCGCAAGGCCAAGGGCACGGCAGCCAGGGTCATCCGGCACGCCAGCGCTGGCGCCACGAAACAATCGGGATGCGCGTTCCAGGCTGCCGCGCGCATCATGGGCGCCGAGGGCGGAGAGATCAGCAAAGGCGGAATCATCGCAAGGCCCGATGCGCGGCAAGGCACCGCCTGGCGCCATGACCCCTTCAAGCCAATCGGTTGCGGCAGCGGCACGCGCGGCGAAGGGCTCGGCAAAGGCGGGGGCACCGTGGCGACGGCGAAACCATTCGGCCATTGCCAGCACATCCAGCATCAGGCGGTGATAGGCGGGTGAGGCCTGGGCAAAGGCACCGCAGGGGGCAACAAGCCGCGCCACGCTTTGCGTCAGCGCCCGCGCGCCGGCCGCCTGATCTCGCCTGTTGTCCAGTAGCAAGCCGCAGATGAAAAGCCCGGCCGCTTCGCTGATTGGGTGGTTATTATCCTGCGCCGCGCCATAGGCGCGCGTGGCGCGGATGCGCTTCGCATGCAAAGCGAGCCATTGCCGCGCGCCCGGTGTCAGGGCGCGGTCGGCATCCAGCAGCGCCAACGCCAGGGCAAAGCCCATGGCACGCAGCGCCGCTTCCTGCGCACAGGCCCAGCCGGGGCCGCGAAAAGGCGGGTTGGCCGCGGTCCAATCCACCAATAGTGCTTCGGCGCGGTGCAGATGATCGCCGGCAGGATCACGCTTCGCGGCCAAGGCAAGATGCAGCAACGGGGCAAGGCGATGTGCCTCCCACAAACTGCGAATATCGGTGATGGGCTTGGCAAGAATATCAAGCGCATGGGCGCTGGGGTTGAAAGGGCCGTGCCAATCCTGCGCCGGGCCTGGGATTGGCTTGGCGCCGGGCAGGAAGGGGCCGGCCGGGGCAGGCAGTGCCGGCAGGGCGCGATGCACTATGCCGAGCGAAAGCCGCAGCCGATTCCAGGCGAAAAGCGCCACGGGGCGTGGCCCGAGCCGTAGCGCCGTATCGGCACGAAGCCACCAGCCACGCCAGGCAGGAATGCTTGGTGCTGTCGCATGAGCGTCACCGAGAACCGTATCACCGGGCATTCAATGCCTCCAATAGGTGATTTCCATTATTGATTGTCAATCTATGGTTGTGTTATTTAAAAATCAACAATCTTTTTGGGTGTATTTCATGTTGAAATTCGCCAAGATAAATGTGGCATTGAAAGCTGTGGCGTTTTGGCCCAGCCGATTGATCTTATGCCTTTTTATGGGGGTCTCGTCGGCTCTGGCCCAATCAGGCGCGCAAATCCTTGCCCCGCCCAGCCTGCCGCCAAGCCTGCCGGGCGGCACCAATTTACCAAGCCTACCGCCTTCTGCGCAGCGCGATATCGTGGCGCGCATCGTGGAAGCCGCCATGGCCCCGGCCCCTTTGGCAAGCCCCGCGTCGCCAGCCCTAGCCACCGCGTCGCCGCCAGCATCGCGCCCCATGCTTTCCAGCATTGAAGCCTTTTTCGCCGAAAGGCTGGAACAGCATGAAATCCGCCAATTCGGCTATGACACTTTCCGTGGCGGTGCCGCCCCGCCGCCCAGCTTTGGCGCCCTGCCTGGTTCCTATATTCTGGGCCCGGGTGATGAGGTGGTGGTGGCGCTGCGGGGCCGGGCGCGGCAGACGCTGGCCATCAGGATTGGGCGTGATGGCATGTTGCTGCTGCCTGAATTGCCCCCCATCCCTGCTGCCGGCCGCAGCCTTGCTGACCTGCGCGCCGATATGGAAGCCCGTGCCGCGCGGGAGCTTGGCGGTTCAGAAATATTCCTTTCCATCGGCCAAATCCGCCAGATCAGCGTTTTCGTGGGCGGCGAGGTAATGCGCCCCGGCTTCCAATCCCTGACCGCATTAGCAAGCGTTTTGGATGCTTTGGCGGCGGCTGAAGGGGTGCGGCGCAGCGGGTCTTTGCGCGCGATCAGAATTGAAGGGCCGGCGAGCTCTCGGCAGGTGGATCTTTATCCCCTGCTCGCCGATGCGCCCGGTGTGGCTGATCTTACCTTGCGAGAGGGTGAGCGCATTCTGGTCCCGCCACTGGGCGGCGTGGTGGCGATTGCGGGCGATGTCGCTCGGCCGGGGATTTATGAATTGCCGGCCAAGCAGGCCGCCATGCCGATGGAAGAAGCGCTGGCCCTGGCCGGAGGGCCGCTCAGGCCTTCCGGCAATCGGCTTTTGGTTCAGCAGAGTGACGCGCAAGGCAGGCGGAGTTTTGCCGAATTGGCGCTGAATAGCAGCCTGAGGCGCGGAGATGCGCTGCTGGTGCGCCCGGGCGCGGATGTGGCGGCCAATACCATCCGCCTTTCCGGGCATGTCGCCATGCCGATGACCCGCGCGGCGGGCGGGCGACAGGGGCTTTCGGTGCGCGGGCTGATTGCGGATCATCGGCAATTAGGGCCCGATCCCTATACGCGCTTCGCCGTGGTGCTGCGCCCGGATCAGCGCAGCGGTCAGCGGCACTTGCTGGGCTTTGATCTGGCCCGCGCCTTGGAAGGGCGCGGCGGCCCCGCTTTGCGCGATGGGGATGAGGTGATCATTTTCTCCCGCGCGGATATCCAATGGCTCTCGAGCGGCGGGGTGGCGCGGGCGCTGCGCGGTGAGACCGCTTCCCTGCCAAGTGGGGAATGCGTGGCGCTGACGCAAATTGCCCAAGCGGCGCAGGCATCCCCCGCCCGCTTCGCCCATGCCCGCGCCACCGGCTTTGCCGAGATGGGCGAGGCCCGCTGCCCGCGCATTTTCCAGGAAGCGCCTGATCTGGCCGGGTTTTTGCTGGATCACGCCGCGCTAATGACGGGCGAGGTACGGGCACCTGGCCTTTATCCGATGCTGGAGAATACACCGCTTGCCGATGCGCTGGCCGCCGCTGGGGGCGTGACCGCGCTTGGCAATACCGCCGCACCCGATTTGGCGCGCGAAGTGCCGAAACCGGCGCTGACAGGGCAAGTCACGCGGGTCAGCCTGGGCAGCGGGGCTGGTGCTGGGGCGAAGCTGGTCTCGCCACGCCAGAGCCTGCGCATTCCAAGGCGAGAGGATGCGCTGGATACCGGGCCGGTGCTGCTGCTGGGCGAATTCCGCAACCCCGGCGGCTATGAACTCCGACGCGGGGAACGGCTTTCCGAGGTGATCGCCCGCGCTGGTGGGCTGACGCCAGAAGCCTTCCCCTATGGCGCGGTATTTACGCGGGAAAGCGTGCGTCAGCGCCAGCAGGAAGGCTTTGCACGTACGGCGCGGGATTTGGAAAGCAGCCTGGTGCAATTAGCCGCGGGTCAGGCCTTACCGGGTGCGCGCGGCGGTACATCGGATGTCGGTGGCGCCATGAAGGCCGGGCGCGAATTGGCCGCGACCCTGCGCGAAGCACGCGCCGCCGGGCGCGTGGTGGTGGAAGCCAATCCGGTGATCCTGCTGGCGCGGCCGGATTTGGATATGTTGATGGAACCGGGCGATGTGATTGCCATGCCAAAGCGCCCGCAGGATGTGACGGTGGTGGGTGCGGTGCAAAATCCGGGCAGCTTGCCCTTCCGCCAAGGTTGGCGCGCGGCGGAGTATATTCAAGCCTCAGGCGGGGCGCAGCGCTTTGCAGATACATCCCGCGCTTTCGTGGTGCTGCCGAATGGCGAAGCGGCACCCGCGGGCCAGGGGTTTTTCCAAGGCGGCGGGCCACCCTTGGCACCGGGCAGCTTAGTGATGCTGCCGCAAGACCCCGCCCCATTCGAGACCTGGGGCTATGTGCGCGACATGACGCAGATATTGGGACAGCTCACGGTTTCCTCCGCAGCACTCGCCGTGATTGCACGAGAGGCGCGGCGGAGCCCGTGACCCTGTTCTACAAATCCACCTTGATATTCGCCCGCTTGATCACATCACGCCATTTGTCGCGTTCCGCTTCCAGGCGCTTATCGCCATCCGCCGGTGAGGAACCCACATAGTCAAAGCCCATTTCCTCAAACCGCTTCATCACATCGGGCTGACGCGCGGCACCGATCGCCACATCATGCAGGCGCTGCACGGCGCGATCTGGCGTGGCCTTGGGCGCCACCAGCATGGCCCAGGTATAAACATCGTAATCCTTCAGGCGCGGATCGCTTTCCGCCATGGTCGGCACATTGGGCAATTGCGGAATGCGTTCACGCACCATGGTGGCCAAGGGGCGCACCGTGCCGGCCCTGATCTGGCCAGAAGCGCCCGGCACATCGGCAAACACCATATCCACCTCGCCCGCGATCAGCGCCGTGATGGCGGGACCGCTGCCGCGATAGGCCACATGCGTCAGGTCCACACCCATCATCAGCTTATAGAGTTCTCCGCCCAAATGCAGTGGTGTGCCACTGCCTGATGATCCGTAATTCAGCTTATTGCCGCGCTCCCGCGTCCAGGCATGGAAGCCAGCGATATCCTTCGCCGGGCTATCGGCGCGCACAATCAGCACATAGGGTGAGGTGGAAATAAGGCTGATCACGCGCAGCTGCGCCACCGGATCATAAGGCATGGGGTCTGCCGTGAGCGGCGCCGTCAGGAAGGAAATGGAGCCCATCAAAATCGTATGCCCATCGGGCCGCGCCTGCACCACGGCGCGCGTGCCGATGGTGGCGCCAGCGCCGGCGCGGTTTTCGACCGTGACTGCCTGGCCGAGCAATTCCGCCATTTTCGGCGCCAGGAGCCGTGCCGCGATATCGGGTGTGCCGCCGGGCGCGAAAGGCACAATCATATTCACCGCACGATCAGGAAATGTGCCTTGCGCGAAAGCGGCGGGGGCGAAGGCGCCAGCACCGGCCAAGGCCAGGGTATTGCGGCGGGTGAGCAAGGGGTTCATCGGCATTTCCTTTCTGGTTTTGCTTATTTTGCCCAATTCGGGCCCGGGCGGAAAGGTTTATTGGCTCCGTAGCCCATTGGCCGGCATATCGCGCGGCAGAAGATGCGCGCGCCAGAACAGCGCAATGGCAATGGTGCATACCACGCCAAAACCCGCGTAAAGCGCGCCCGCATCGGCGAAGCCGATTTCAGCCACCAAAGGCCCGGCCATCATCAACCCAACTGGCAGGCCATAGACGGCCAACATCCTCAGCCCCATCACGCGGCCACGAAATTCTTGCAGCGTAATGCGGAGCAGCAGCACCGCCAGCGGCACCATGCAAAAGCTTTGCACAAACCCCGCAAGCGCCAGCACCATGCCCCCCAGCACAGGGTCATCCAAGCGCGCGAAGACCAACAGCAGCAGAAACCAGGAAAGCGAAGCGGCGAGCATGGTGCGCGCCGGGGGCAAGCCACCGCCGCGCGCACTGATGAAAAGCGACCCCAGCATGGCGCCACCCGCGAAACTCGCGGAAAGATAGCCAAGCCCGGTGCGATCCAACCCGTAGACATCGCGCGCCACATGCGGCAGCAGGCCGCCGCTGAGTGGATAGGCGGCGAAATTGGCAAGGCACGCCAGCAGCAGCGCCGCCAGCACCGGCGGGGTGGAGCGCGCATAGGCAATGCCATCCCCAAGATCAGCCCAGGGCGTTTTCATAACCACACCCTGCGCCGCGCGGGGCGGCGGTTCATCCACCTGCAAGGTCAGCACCAGCGCCAGGGCGTAAATCGCCGTCACCGCCATATAGGCCGGGCCGATGCCCAGGAAAGCGACCAACCCCGCGCCGGTCAGTGCGCCAATCACGCGGGCGCTATCGGCGCTCATGCGCTCAATCCCCATGGCCCCCATGAGCAAGGGGGCGGGCATGCCAGCGGCAATCAGCGCATTGCGCATCCCCATATCTGAAGGCCGCACCAGGCCGCTTAGCAACGCAATGCCACAAACCAGCAAGGGCGAGAGCAAACCAGCCATGGCGCAGAGCGTCAGGATGGCGGCCAAAGCCGCATACCAGCCGCGCATGGCAGAAAGCACGCGCCGATGCCCGATCCTGTCACCCATCACGCCGAACATTGGGGAAAACAGCGTGCCAATCAGCAAAAGTGACCCAAATACCGCGAGCCAGGTGACTGATCCCGTTTCGGTCAGCACATACCAACCCAGGATCAGCGTCTCCATCTCAAACGCCCAGGAGGTAGCGAGGTCGGCCGGCCATTGGTAACGAAACCCGCGCAGCCGAAAGGGCGCGAAAACGCTATCGGGCCGCATCGGGCCGGCTTGGCATGCTGTTTCCCCCTGCCCGCCCTGATTCGGCGTGGCACCGCCATGATGCCCCAACAGGCGCGCCGCGCCAGGGGGGTGGCTGATTTCAATCGCGCGGCTTCTGGGCTAGCCTGCGGGCCATGCTTTCAGGCCGTAGAATCCTGCTGATCGTCTCGGGCTCCGTCGCCGCGTACAAGGCGCTGGAATTCACCCGGCTTGCGCGCAAGGCGGGGGCTTCTGTCACCGCCATCCTGACCGCGGGTGGCGCGCGCTTTGTCACCAAGGAAGCGCTTGCCGCCATTACCGGCCAGGCAGTGCATGATGATCTTTGGGCGGCCGAGGCTGAGATTGGCCATATCCGCCTGGCGCGCCTGCCTGATTTGGTGCTGGTAGCGCCGGCTTCGGCGGATTTACTCGCCAAGATGACGCATGGGCTGGCTGATGATCTGGCGACCTGCGTGCTGCTGGCAACACGCGCGCCGATCATGGTCGCACCCGCGATGAACCCTGCCATGTGGGAGAATGCGGCAACGCAGGCGAATATCGCAACGCTCCGCGCCCGCGGCATTCGGATTGCCGGGCCGGAAGAAGGCGCCATGGCGGAACCGGAATCAGGCCCGGGCAGGCTGATAGAGCCAGCGGCGCTTTTGGCGGCAGTTGAGGCAGTTTTCGCACCTACCGCGCAACCCTTGCAGGGACGGCATGTTTTGGTCACCAGCGGGCCCACACATGAACCGATTGACCCGGTGCGCTACATCGCCAATCGCAGCAGCGGCAAGCAAGGCCACGCAATTGCCGCGGCCCTGGCTGCGCTGGGGGCGCGTGTCACGCTGGTTTCCGGCCCCGTGCATCAGCCAGACCCGCCTGGGGTGAATGTGAAGCGTGTGGAATCAGCGCGCGATATGCTGGCCGCCTGTGAAGCGGCGCTGCCGGCTGATGTTGCGATTTGCGCCGCCGCCGTGGCGGATTGGCGGAGTGCGGCGGCCGCTGATCAAAAGATGAAGAAAATTGCGGGTGAAGTCCCGCCACCAATCGCTTTGGCGCTCAACCCCGATATTCTGGCGACGCTTTCCGCCGCCGGGCCGCGCCGCCCGAAGCTGGTGGTGGGCTTCGCGGCTGAAACGGAAAAGCTGGAAGACCACGCCAAGACCAAGCGCGCCAAGAAGGGCTGCGATTGGATTGTGGCCAATGATGTTTCGGGTGATGTGATGGGGGGCGCGGAAAATACCGTGCTGCTGATCACGCCGCATGGTGCGGAATCCTGGCCGCGTATGAAAAAGGAAGAAGTCGCGGCGAAGCTTGCCGCGCGCATTGCAGAGGCTTTGGCATGACCCCGGAAATTGCTGTGATACGCCTGCCCCATGGCGCGGATTTGCCGCTGCCAAGCTATGCCACTGATGGCGCGGCGGGGATGGATTTGCTGGCAGCCGTCAGCGCGCCGGTGGTGATCGCCCCCGGTGGACGCGCCTTGATTCCAACCGGCCTTAAAATGGCGATCCCGGCAGGGTATGAAATTCAAGTGCGGCCGCGGTCAGGCTTGGCGCTCAAGAATGGTATCACACTGCCCAATAGCCCCGGCACGATTGATGAGGATTATCGCGGCGAATTGGGCGTTATTCTCATGAATGCGGGCAATGAGCCCTTCACTGTCGAACGCGGCATGCGTATTGCCCAAGCCGTGCTGGCGCCGGTGACGCGCGGCGCCTGGCGTGAGGTGACGGAACTGCCGGAAACCGCGCGCGGTGCGGGCGGCTTCGGCAGCACCGGGACGAAAGCCTGAACCCGCTTAATCGAGCACGCGGAAAATAGCCTCGATCTCCACCGGGATTTGATTGGGCAGGCTGCCAAAGCCAACCGCAGAACGCGCGTGCTGGCCATTATCGCCCAGCACCGCAACGAAAAGATCCGAACAGCCATTGATGATGCGCGGATGTTCACGAAATTCCGGCACGGCATTGACCATGCCAAGCACTTTCAGCGCACGGAGCCGGGAAAGCCCCCCGGCCGCTGAAGCCGCGACCGAAAGCAACGAAAGCCCAACACGGCGCGCGAGTTGATAGGCTTCATCAATGCTGACTTCCGTCGGCACCTTGCCGCTGATGGGTTTGCCTTCCGCATCGCGCGGCCCTTGGCCTGACAGGTAAATAATATTGCCGTCGCGCCGGAAGGGCACATAGGTGCCAAGCGGTTTTGGCGCCGGCGGCAGCACAAGACCAAGCGCCGCCAGGCGCGCTTCTGGGGTATCTTCAGCCATTCTTGCCTCCTTCATGTTGCGCGCATACTCGACACGGCTTGGCCAAGGCTGGCAAGCTTCAGGGGTATTTTCGCGGAGCCCACCATGCCCCAGGACCAGCACGGCCTTGCCATCACAGCGGCGTCAGAAGCGGCGACGCGCGCTTATGATCATGTTGTCACCGGCTATCTGAAATATCGCGCCGATACGCCCGCGCGGATGAAGGCGTTGCTGGATGCGGATGGCGATATGCCGATGGCGCGGGTGCTGCAATCGGCCTTTACCCTGCTTGGCTATAAGGCCGCAGTTTTACCGGCAGCACGCGAAGCCGCCGCGACCGCGACGCGTTTGGCGGCCAAGGCCAGCGCGCGGGAAGCCGCGCACGCCGCCGCCGTGTCAGCCTGGGCGGCGGGTGATTTGGACGCGGCTTTGGCCGGCTGGGAAGCGATTTTGCGCGATCATCCGCATGATATCCTCGCCTTCCGCCTGCATCACTTCAACGCCTTTTGGCTGGGCCGCGCGGGCGTGATGCAGCGCGTGGTGGAGGGCGTTTATCCCCGCTGGTCAGCGGCGCTGCCTGCCTTTGGCAGTATCCTCGCCTGCCGCTGTTTTGCGCATGAGGAATGCGGCAATTACCAGGTGGCGGAAGAAAGCGGGCGCGCGGCGATTGACCTTGACCCGGGCGATTTATGGGCCGCGCATGCGGTGGCACATGTGATGGAAATGCAAGGCCGGCGTGGCGAGGGCATCGCCTGGCTCGCTGGCCTTGAGAAGAATTGGGAAGGCGCTTCCAATCTGGCGCATCATTTGTTCTGGCACCGCGCCATGTATCATCTGGAACGTGCGGAAACCGAAGACGTACTGGCGCTTTACGACAAGGGTTTTCGTAACCTGCAAAGCCCGCTGACGGAAGCGGCACCTGATCTTTATATTGATGTCCAAAACGCGGCTTCGATGCTGTTTCGCTTGCAGCGCCAGGGCGTGAATGTCGGCGTGCGCTGGAAAGAATTGGCCGATAAGGCAGAAGCGCGGATCGGCGATTGCCTTTCCGCCTTCACCCTGCCGCATTGGATGATGGCGCTTGTAGCCACCGGGCGGTTCCAGGCAGCAGCGCGGCTTTTGGATGGCATACGCGATGGCATCGCCGCTGGCGGCACCTTGGCACCCATCCTGCGCGATGCAGCGCTGCCTGTGTGCGAAGCCGTTCTGGCACATGGGCGCGGCGATTATGCCCGCGCCGTGGCGGCGATGCGGCCCGCTATTGGTGTGATGCATCGGATGGGCGGCAGCCATGCTCAGCAGGATGTATTGGAACAGCTTTTCCTGGATGCGGCGATGAAAGCCGGCATGCTGGCCGATGCGCGCATGCTGTTGGAACGCGTGGCCGGGCGCCACCCCGTGCCGCCGGAACGCCGCGTGGGCTATGCCAGTGCCGCAGCCGCCGTAATGCATTGAAAGGAGGGCAAACTATGACTGATGTGAAGGATTGGAAGAAATATAGCGCGGGGCTGAAGGCGCGCGGGAAGGAATTGGGTCAACTGCATCCCGATATCGTCAAAGGCTTTGTCGCACTTTCAAACGGCGCAGCGCAAACCAAGCATCTGGATGCCAAAACGCGCGAATTCATCGCCCTCGCTGTTGCCATAACCACAAAATGCGATGGCTGCATTGATGCCCATGCGCGCAAGGCCAAGGCCGCCGGCGCCACCAAGGAAGAAATCGCCGAAGCGCTTGGTGTTGCCATCGCGCTTAATGCCGGCGCTGCCTATACCTATGCGCTGCATGTCCTGGATGCGGTGGGGGATTAACCCTGTCTTTCACCCAAGGCTTTTCTTGGCAACTGCAAGCGCCGCGCGCTGTTCCTTGGTAACTGCGGGATAATGGAGATCAAGCTTTTCCAGCGCTTCGATAATGGCAGCCACGACCACAAGGCGCGTGAACCATTTGGCATCCGCCGGCACCACGAACCAGGGCGCATGCGCTGCCGCGGTGGCGCCAATGGCAGCGTCATAGGCCTTCATATAATCATTCCAATGGCCGCGTTCGGCGACATCATTGGGTGAGAATTTCCAGTTCTTCTCAGGTTCATCGATACGGGACAGGAAGCGCTTTTTCTGTTCCTCCTCACTCACATTCAGGAAGAATTTAAGCACCACCGTCCCTTGCCGCGCCAAATAACGTTCATAGGCGGCGATATCTTCCAGCCTTTCATCCCAGATTTTCTTGCCGACAAGGGCAGAAGGCAGCTTCTGGCGCCCAAGAAATTCCGGATGCACGCGCAGCACCAGCACTTCCTCGTACCAGGAACGATTATGGATGCCGATGCGCCCGCGTTCAGGTAGCGCGATGGAATGGCGCCAGAGAAAATCATGGTCCAATTCCAAGGGGCCGGGTGCCTTGAAGGAATGCACCTGGCAACCTTGTGGGTTCACACCAGAAAACACATGCTTAATGGCGCCATCCTTGCCGGCGGCATCCATGGCTTGGAAAATACAAAGAACCGACCAGCGATCCTGCGCGTAAAGCTTGTCCTGCATCTCGGCCAGACGCTCAACGCCTTGTTGCAGCAGCGCCTGGGCGGTGGTTTTTTGCATCTCAAGCCCGGCGGTATCGGCCGGATCATAATCCTTCAGGCGAAAGCCTCGCCCCTTGATAACGCGATAGCGATCCAGGATTTTTGTAACGCGCTTTTCCATCAGCCGGCTTCCTTTCGCGGTTGCCACCACGGCAGCAAGATCCAGATCGCCGCTACAAATTGGATGGAAAGCGTCATGCCAAGCGCCCAAGCATAGCCTTCCGGCGCCCAGCCGCCATCCGCCTTGCGCGGCCAGAGGTCAAGAATGGCACCGATACCTGTCTGGAACAAGAAAACCACGCAGAGCATCAGAAAATTGATCGCCGTGGCAACCCGCCCTGCAAGTGCTGGCGGAAAGCCCTGCCCTATCGCAGCATAGCCTGCCGGCCCGACAGACCCTGAAAAGGAAAACAGGAACCACAGCAGCGCCATGGTCCAGAAATCGGTGGGGCCCAGCATCAGCATGGCTTGGGCGAAAAGGCAGCCCGCAACACCAATATAAGGCACCAGCATGGGCGAATAGCCGCGTGATTGCGCGAAGGAAGCGGCCTGCCCCGTCAGCAAGCTGCCAGTCATCATGCCTATCGAATAAATGAATAGTGCTGCGGCGCGCGGCGCATCAGCCAGCCCGCCCACATCACGCAGCCACGGCCCCGACCAAAGCCCCTGATAGGTGAAATTGAGCGTGGAGAGCATGGCAACGGTTGGCACTAGGCGCAGAAAGACCGGGTCTTTGAAAATACGGCCATATTCTCCGATTTCCTGGCGCAAGCTGCGCCGAGGCGCGGGTGCAACGCCCGGCGGTGCATTCGGCACTGAAAACCAAATCCAGACAGAAACCGAAACGGCAAGGCCAGCAAGCACAACAAAAACGCCGCGCCAGCCAATGAAAGGTAGCGCCCATTGCACTGGCATCGTCGCGGCAAGCCCACCCATGGAAGCGAAGAACAGGCCAGCGCCCGTCACCGCCGCGACACGTTCCTTCGGATACCATTGCGTATTGGCCTTGAGCATCGCCATCAGCCCCGCCGCCACACCAACGCCAGCCACGCAACGCCCTGCCGCCAGCATCCAGACATCGGCAGATAAGGCGCTGATGCTGAAGCCTGTGGCAGCAATCAGGGCGAGTGTGGCCTGCACGCGGCGCGGGCCTTTCAAATCCAATGCCAAGCCAATTGGCAATTGCGCCATGGCATAGGCCGCAAAGAAGCAGGCAGCCAGCAAGCCAAGCTCGGCCGCGGTCAGGCCAAATTCAAGCGCCAGCAACGGCCCAATTACCGCCACCAGAGAGCGATTGGCCTGATTGATGAAATTCACCGCCGCCAATGGCAGGGTAATGCGCGCGAAAAGGGACATGGGGCGCAGCATGGCATGGACGCCCCGCCCCGCCCATAGGGCACTTCAGGGCAGGTGCAGCCTGACGCTGATGGGGCAATGATCGCTGATCACATTCCGCATCGCGGGATCGCGTTCATTATAGGAAAAAACGCGAAAACTATCTTTCACCAACCAATCCGCAGCGCGCAGACCAAGCAGGATATGATCAATGAAAGGCCTTCCCTGACCGTCCCGTGACCAGCAGGGGTTGGAAAAACCCTCTGTCGCGCGTCGCATGGGGGACGCGGCGTTGAGCAGTGGCAGCATATCATCCTCACGCGAAAAGCGCCGATTGAAATCACCAAGGATGACAAAGGGTG
>CAIMVB010000255.1 GCA_903844785.1 uncultured Rhodospirillales bacterium
ATGGCAAAATCCACCAAGCCCGCCGCCGTGGCGGCAGCAGACCCGCAGGAAGACCCGCCGGGGAAGCGATCCGGCGCGGCGGGGTTCTTGGGCGTGCCCTGCCAGACATTCTCGCCCGTCAGGCCATAGGCCAATTCCACCGTCTTGGTCTTGCCGGCCAGGGAAGCGCCCGCCTGCAAAAGCTGCGTGATCACCATCGCATCGCGCGTGGCCGGCGCATGGGTCGCCGCCCAATCGGGATTGCCATAGCCAGTCACGGTGCCGGCCACATCAAACAAATCCTTGGCAGCAAAGCTGAGCCCCGCGAGCGGGCCGGAAGCGGCGCCAGCGCGCGTGGTGCGCTCACCTGGAATGAAGGCGCCAACATTATCTTCGGCCATCGCAAACTCCCCTATGCGTCACATGGCGCGGAAACTGCGCCAGCCGGGCGGGTGAGGCAAGGGCGAAAAAAACGGGACGCGGGGGCAGGCCGGTCCCGTTAGGTTAGGCTTGAGAAATGGCGGCCTAGCCTCCCGTGAGGAGGTCCGGCGCCTTATTGATCAGGTGAGGTCGAGCAAAGCGGCCTTGACCGTGAGCGCGGCGATGCCAGCCGCGACGAAAGCAGCCGGTTCGCCAAAGCGCTTGGCCACGAAATAAGCGACACCCGCGAAAATCAGCGCCCAGCAGCCGATTTCGCCAAGGCTTGGGGTGATGGTCATGGTTAGCCTTCCTAAAAACTGGGCAAATTCTAACTCTCAAGTCATGAAAGTCCAGTCATTTTTTAGCCACCACCCAAAACCGCCGGTCAGGCGGAAGCCCCACGAAAACTGGCGAGCGACCGGCGCGGCAGGCCATCCGAGCCGAAATTTACCGCATCCAGCCAGGCGGCGATGGCGTCGCGCCGCGCTGGCCATTCCTCAGAGATGATCGAAAACCACGCCGTATCCCGCCGCCTGCCCTTCACCACCAAATGGGAGCGATGCGTGCCTTCATAGGTAAAGCCAAGCCGGGCGGCGGCACGGCGCGATGGCATGTTCAGCGCATTGCATTTCCAAACGAGCCGCCGATAGCCCAGATCATCCATGGCATGGCGCATCAGCAGGAACATGGCTTCCGTCGCCGCGCGGGTACGCTGCATGCGGGGTGAAAACCAGATATTGCCAATCTCGATATCCGCATGGGCGGGGGCGATTTGCATCAGCGTCAGCCAGCCATCCGCCGTGCCGGTCCGATGCGGGCGGATGGCCCAGGCGATCGGGTCATGCGTCGCGGCGAAGCCTGCGACATGGGCGCGCATGGCCGCGGCATCCTTGAATGGTCCATAGCCCATATAGGCCCAGCCCTCGCCGCTGGTGTCGCGTTCTGCCGCGCGCCACAAATCCTCAGCATGGCGGATATGGAGCGGTTCCAGATCGACCGACTGCCCCTTATGCGGAATACGCGCCGGCAGGGGACGCGGCGTGGCATCCACCAGCGGGCCAAGTGGGGGATTGGTGGCGGGGTCCCAGGGGACGCCTTCGGGCAGGTTTTCCATATCGCCACATGAAACAGTCAGCGCACGCCTTGCAAGCGATGATTGCCGGTTGCGCGCAGCGCCGCGCCGCCGCAAAACTGAGCGCATGAACACGGCCCCTTCCCCCACCCCCGCCATCCCTGCCGCCTATTTCGGTGAAACAGTGACGCATGTGCATCATTGGACGGATCGGCTGTTTTCCTTCCGTTGCACGCGCGATACGGCCTTTCGCGTCCGCGCCGGGGAATTCGCCATGATTGGCCTGATGGTTGAAGGCAAGCCGCTGGTGCGCGCCTATTCCATGGCGAGCCCGACCTGGGATGAGCAATTGGAGTTCCTGTCCATCAAGGTGCAAAACGGGCCGCTCACAAGCCGCCTGCAACATATAAAGCCGGGCGATACGGTGCTGATTGGGCGCAAGCCCACCGGTACGCTGGTCACCGATAATCTGCTGCCGGGACGCAGCCTTTGGATGCTGGCCACTGGCACGGGCCTCGCCCCTTTTCTTAGCCTGACGCGTGAGCCCGATGTCTATGAACGCTTTGGCACCGTGGTGGTGGCGCATACGGTTCGCCAAGTGGCCGAACTTGCCTATCGGGAAATGTTCGAACGCGAATTGGCGCAGCATGAATTCCTGGGCGAGATCATCGCCGGCAAGCTGCGTTACTATCCATCAGTGACACGCGAGCCCTTCCCGACCCAGGGACGCATCACTGATTTGATCGAAAACGGTCGGATTTTTACGGACCTCACCTTGCCGGCGCTGGACCCTGCCCATGACCGGGTGATGCTTTGCGGGTCTGAGGCGATGAACCGGGACTGCAAGGCCATGCTGGAAGCGCGCGGCTTTACAGAGGGGTCCAATAACGCCCCGGGCAGCTATGTGGTGGAAAAGGCCTTTGTGACGAAATAGCGCCAACGGCTAACAACAGGACGGAACACCATGGACCAGGAAACGATGAAGCGCGCCGTCGGCAATATTGGGGGCGCCTTTCAGATCGGCGATCTACTCGCGCCGCTGCCGGCGGAATTGATGCCGCCTGATCGTGACACCGCAGAGGAATTCGCCGGGCAGGTGCTGGAATGGCTTGGCTTCGCGCCCTGTGGCGTAAGGCTTGCCCCGGCAACCGATGGCAGCATGATCACGGGGCCGATGCTTGAGGCACGCTTCCTGGATGATGGCGCGCGGCTTCCGGTGGAAATCCTGCGCCATGGCCGTGCCTCGGCAGCCTTGCTTGGCGTGCTGGGCGCGGCGCTTGAACCGGATGAGGCCACACCGCCCGAAATCATGGCACTGCATCCAGCCCTTGATGTCAGCGCCAGCCGCTTTACCGAAGGCCCCACGGATCGCTTCGTGGAAATTGCCGATCTGGCCGGGCTTGGCATGTTGGTGCTGGGCAAGCGCCGCCCCATGCCAGAAGCGCCGCTACGCGTGGCGCTGGTGGAAGGTGATGGCCGACCGAAAGGCACCCTGCTTGATCTGCACGCCGCCTTTGCCACCGCGGCAGCGGAAGCGCGCCGGCTGGGTGGCCTGCCCGCAGGCGCGGTGCTGGTCGTGGCGGGGCTGGGCGAACAGGCGCTAAAGCTGAAGCCGGGTGGGCACATCACCGCGCGCTTCACCGGGCTTGGCAAGGTCAGCGCCAGTTTCGGGACAAGTTTTCCGGCTTCAGCCGATTAGCCTGAGTAATAGATAAATCCCCCACAGCAGCGCCGCGAAGGCACCAGCCCTATCAGCGTGCCAGCGTAGCCTTGTAGCGTAGGCTTGGCGCAGCACGGCCTGCATGGGCCGGGCATCCGGAGCATGGCGATCGGCCAGCATCAGCCAAAGCTCGCTTCGACGCATATCCTGGCGCGGCACAAGCGCCAGCTTCACCAGCAACACCAGCCAGACCAGCGTCACCAATATGGCGCCGGCGCGCAGCGCCAGCAGAAGCTGGAAAGAAAACGAGAGCATGACCAGCAGGATGGCGAGGCTTGCAAAGCCACAAGCCCGCCTGATGACCAAATCCGCGAATGCCTCAAGCCTTTCCAAGCTATGGCTCCCTCACCCGGCCCGCAGCGCATTCGGGCGACAGGGTCAGAAAGCTAGAAGGACTGGAAGCCCGATGAAATTCCCAATTGCGTGAGGAGTAAGCGTGCTCCGCTCAGCCTAGACCGAGCAATACGAGCAATAGCGCGCTGCCGAACCAAACCCCCATAGCCCCTTGAAGACTAAGGCCCAGCCTTTCGGAAATCGCCGCCGGCACCGCTGAAAGCAGCAAGGTGGCGGTCGAGACAATCAGCGAAGCACCGTAATAGACGACTTCTTTTGTGGGCGGGAAAAGCTCCGGCAGCCAGACCGGGTAGAGATGCCACACCACCGGCAGGGTTGGGCTGACCATGCCATTCAGCAGGCAGGTTGCCACGGTTGCGACGAAAAGGTTCTGTGGTGTCATGGCGCTTACCCCGCCCCAGGGGGGCTGATGCGCGGCGCATAGCCAAAGCCCACCATCAGCAAGCCAAAGACCATCCGTGCTGCAAAAAGCCAAAAAGCCGCAACCAAGGGCAGGAAAGGTGGCGTCACATAAGAAGGCACCAAACGCTCAGCGGTCCAAACCGCCCAGCCGGTCAGCATTTGAAAGCCACGCCAGATGTAATTGGTATTCGCCGGCGTCATGAAGAATTGCATCATGAAGCGGCCAATGCAGCCCCAGGCCGTCAGCGCCAGGAAATAGGTCACCACCCAAAAGGGTAGGTAGCCAAGGATGAAATTGCTTTCCATAAGGCCCTAATTGATAGGGCGGCTGCGTTACCGCAACCGCCCCAAAACATCACGCCACAGCGGCGCTTTGATTATTCCACCGCGTCGCGCTTGTCAGCAAGACGCACACCACCCTTCGGGATGCGG
>CAIMVB010000256.1 GCA_903844785.1 uncultured Rhodospirillales bacterium
CGACAATGCCATCAAGGCTGTCAGAGGCTTCGTTCAGGAAGCAGGAAATCGGCAAGCCGCGAGTCGTACCGCCATTGGACAGCACGGGTGTCGCCGGCATGAACCAAAGCCGCGAGATATAGTCATAAATCCGCTGCGCATGCGCCGCATCATCGCCATAAGCGGATGCGACACGGGCAAACAAATCCTGATAGGATTCGCCTGGCAGCAAATAACGATCATCAAGTGTGGCCTTGCCGAAATCGGTCAGCAGCGCATCGCGCGAGCGATCAATGCGTACCTGGCCATGGCCTTCAAGTTGAACTGCGTCGAACACGGATAACCCCCTGAGAACTCCCCCGAAGGAGGATCATGCCCCAATTCATGGTCCGACTACAAGATGTAGTCTTGCCACAGTAGGGGCACCACTAGATGCGGTGCGTGAATCAGGGCTTGCAAAAGCCCGCCAAATTGCTGCAGAGGTGATGTGTTCTCGTTTCGTGCCAGTTCAAGCCCCCCTTTGCAAGACCCCTGTCTTGCCGCAACATCCACGAGCCGGCGGGCCAGGCCCCGCATTAAACAAGAAAATTCAATCGCTAAGCTTCAAGAAGGATGACCGTTTTGGCCAAAATATCTCGCCGTAGCCTGATCGCCGCCCCGCTGGCGCTAAGCCCCCTGGCCTGCCCGGCCTATGCCCAGGCGCCGTGGCCCAGCCGGCCCATCCGCATCATCATCCCCTTCGGCACCGGGGGCGGGACCGATATCACCACGCGGCTTTTGGCGCCCAAAATGGCGGAAATCCTGGGCCAGCCCGTGGTGCTGGAAAACCGCCCCGGCGCAGGTGGCGTGGTCGGCACGGATTATGTGGCAAAGCAGCAACCCAACGGCGATGTTTTTGTGCTTTCCACGCTTTCACCCATTGCGCTGGCGCGCGGCCTGCCCGCCCCGGTGCCTTTTGATGCACGGACAGATCTGGTGGCGGTGGCGCCGACCGTTTTTGTGCCCATCGCGCTGGCCGTCACCACGCGTAATTTCGCGCCCACGACGGCGCAGGACTTCATCGCCACCCTGAAGGCCGCGCCAGGGCGCTATCAATACGGGTCATCGGGCATTGGCACTTCCGGCCATATCGCTTCAGCCAGTTTCTGCGTGCGCACCGGCACGGATGCGGTACATGTGCCCTACCGCGGCGGCGGGCAGGTTTTCACTGCACTCACCGCCGGGGAAATCCACTTCTGTTCAGATATCCCCTCCCTTTTGAAGGGTTTCCAGGATGCCGGCACGGCGCGGGTGCTGTTTGTGGCGACCGATCAGCGTTCTTCCCTGCTGCCCAATGTGCCAACAGCGGCCGAGGCGGGAATCGCGGGTTACAAATCCCATTCCTGGTATGGTTTCTTCGCCCCGCGCGGCACGCCAGAAGCGATTGTGAACCGCATGGCAGCGGCGACCGAACAGGCGCTATCCGATTCGGGGATCAATCAGCGCTTTGAAGACATGGGTACACCCGCCATGCGCGGCTATACGCCGGCGCGCTTCGCTGCCTATGTGCGGGATGAAATCGCCTTTTGGGAGCCAGAAGTGCGCGGCCTCGGTATCAAGGCGGAGTAACAATCTCTACTTCTTGCCCTTACCCGGCCGGCTGAGCGCGACAACTGCCTCAAGCTGGCCGGACCACAAGAACTGATCAATCGGCGTCGCCGCATCGACCCGCCAGCCCTGATCGGCAAAGGCGCGTAAATCCCGCGCCAGTGCCTGCGGGTTGCAAGACACATAAATTACCGCCGGCACGGCTGAGCGCGCCAGCAAGGCGGCCTGTTCCGCCGCCCCGGCAAAGGGCGGGTCCAGCACCACCGCGGCAAAGGGCGCCAATTCCGCGACCGTGAGCGGCTGGCGCACCAAATCGCGCCTGATAGCGGCCAAAGGCAGCCCGGCCTTGGCGGCAGCATTGGCCAGGGCAGCCACCGCCGCGCCATCCGATTCGAAGGCCGTCACCCTGCCCCGCCGTGCCAAGGGCAGGCTGAGAGTGCCATAGCCGGCATGCAGATCCGCAATGCGCCCGCGCCCGGCAAGCTTGGCTGGCAGGGCGGCCAGCATGGCAGCGATGATGGCCTGCTCACCATCCGGGCTTGCTTGCAAAAAGGCGCCGGGGCCGGGCGTCACCGGAACACCACTTAAGGTGATGCTGGCAGGGGCAAGCTGGGCCGCGATTTCCGGGACGCCATTGCCGCGCGCCCAGGCAATGCGCGGCAGGCCATGTTTCGCGGCAAAAGCAGCAAGCAGCGCCCGGCCGGCGGCATCCAGCGCGCCATCGGTGCGCAGCAGCAAATCAGGCCCGGTATCCAGCAAATTGACCACTGCCGAACCATCGCGCTTCAGCGCGGGCAGGCGCGGCAGCAAATCACGCAAGGGCGCCAGCAGCGCGACCAGGCGCGGATGCAGCACGGGGCAGGTAGCAATATCCAGAATGGCCGCGCTGCCCGTTGCATGAAAGCCAAGCCTGAGCCCATCCGTCCCGCGCCTGATGGCGAAATCCGCGCGGCGGCGGGCACCTGGGGGCGTGGTGATGGTCTTAGTAACCGGCGCTTCGGGAAAACCACCGCGCGCCAAAGCGGCGCGCAGCCGGTCTTGCTTCCAGGCTGCCTGGGGTGCGGGCGCCCAATGCTGCAGGGCGCAGCCGCCGCAGCCTTCCAGAAAATGCGCGCAAGCGGGCGCGATGCGATCCGGGCTTGGCGTGATGATGTCGCGTATGATCGCACGGTCGCCATCGCCGCGCTTGCCGCTGATATCGACATGAAGCCTTTCGCCCGGAAGCCCCAGCGGCACATAAATCGGGCCGGGGGCGATACCATCGCCGCCCGCACCCATCCGCTCAATCAGGACTTCCATGGCAGGAACTTCGGCTGATCAGCCGAAGGCGTTCAACCCGGTCTGTGCACGGCCCAGGATCAGCGCATGCACATCATGCGTGCCTTCGTAGGTATTGACCGTCTCTAGGTTCATCACATGGCGAATGACATGGTATTCATCCACAATGCCATTGCCGCCATGCATGTCACGCGACACGCGGGCAATATC
>CAIMVB010000257.1 GCA_903844785.1 uncultured Rhodospirillales bacterium
ATTGTCGGCGTGGATGAGGCTGAGGCCGAAGCAGGCCGGATTTCCTGGGTGGCGCCAGTGGCCCGTGCGCTATTAGGCGCGCGGGTGGGCGATTTGCGGCGGCTGCGCACCCCGGCGGGGATGGAGGAGATTGAGGTGGTGGGGATTAGCTATCCGGCAGCATAAAATCTTTTAAAGTCATATATTTACTTGGATTTTCTTGGCTTCCTGCCAAAGCACCTCCATCTCCTCCAAGCTCATGTCGTTCAGGTTTTTTCCCGCAAGATCAGCCTGTTCTTCAATATAGCCAAAGCGGCGCGTGAATTTCTGGTTGGCGTGTCGGAGTGCCGCTTCCGGGTCCAAATCAAGCTTGCGCGCCAGATTGGCCAGTACGAAGAGCAGATCACCGACCTCATCCTGAAGTCTAGACTTATCAGCGCCTTGCAGCTCGGCGCGGAGTTCATCCGCTTCTTCTTCCAGCTTATCCAGCACGGCGCCAGCATCCGGCCAATCAAAGCCAACCCGCGCGGCGCGGCGCGTGAGTTTGGCGGCGCGGGTCAGGGCAGGGAGGCCATCCGGGATTCCGGCCAGCACGCCGCTTTCCGCCCGCGCTGCCCGTTCAGCGGCTTTTTGCGCCTCCCAGGCGCTGGTTTGGGCTTCGGCGTCCCGGGCTGCAGCCTCACCAAACACGTGAGGATGGCGCCGGATCATCTTGTCGGAAATGGATTTTGCCACATCGGCAAAGCTGAACCAGCCGCGCTCAGTAGCCATTTGCGCGTGATAGACCACCTGGAACAGCAGATCGCCCAATTCATCCAACAGCTTGCCAGGGTCTTCGGCGGCGATGGCATCCGCGACCTCATAGCCTTCCTCAATCGTATAGGGCGCGATGGAGGCGAAATCCTGCACCAAATCCCAGGGGCAGCCGCCATCGGGATCTCGCAACTTGGCCATGATGGCGAGCAGGGTGTGAAGTGCGGTTTCAGGCGAATTTTGCTTCGGGGTTTGGGTCATGTAATTCCCGCATAAGGTATATTATGTAAAAATAAGATGTGCCCGGATAAGCGGCTAGAACTCCTCAACTTGCGCCACACCCGGCACCACGCGCATGGCCTGCATCAACCTTGGCCCGACATTGAAGCCGCCCGGCAGCGCGATTTCCACTTCCTGTTCGGCGCCAAGGCGCGGCACCAGGATCACGCGGCCTCGGCCACGGCCTTCGCGGGTTAGCAAGGCGCGGATCGGGTCAAGCGTTGCCGTTGCTTCCAGCCATAGCTTGATCCCGCCGCCGGCATTGGCGGCGACCTTGTCCAGACTTTCGACCTCGGTCGCGGTCAGGCGCAAGGCTTCGCCTTCCTGGCGCAAATCGGCGGTCACCAGAATGGCCGTGCCTTCGCCCAGCAAATCACGGCTGCGGTTCAGCACCTCAGAAAAGCAGGTCACTTCGAAACTGCCATGGGTGTCCGAAACCCGGACCCAGGCCATGCGGCTGCCAGTTTTGGTGGTGCGTTCCTTGGCGTTCACCACCGTGCCGGCCAGCTTCACGCGCCCGCCGCCACGGCCCGCACGGTCCGTAATGGCGGATGATGGCAGCACGCCAATCCGCTTCAGCGCCTGGCGATAGGCGTCAAGCGGATGGGCGGAAAGATGAAAGCCAATCGCCTCTGCTTCCTGGGAAAGCCGGTCCAAAGGCTGCCAATCCGGCACATCCGGCAGGCGCAGCGCTTCTGCCTTGCCAGGTTCCGCGCCGAAAAGCCCGATCTGCCCGCTGGAGCGTTCCTCAGCATTGGCTTGGGCACGGCGCAGAATGGTCTCGGCGCCAGCCATGACGCGGGCGCGATTGCCATCCAGGCATTCAAAGCCGCCGGCGCGGGCCAGGTTTTCGATCTGCATTTTATTGAGCAGCTTGGGGTCCACCCGCGCGGCGAAATCCGCGAGCGATGCAAAGTCACCGCCCTTATCGCGTGCCGCCACCAGATCACGCATCGCGCTTTCGCCGACGCGCTTTACGGCGGCAAGGGCGAAGCGAATGGCCTGCTTGCCATCATCCCGCGCTTCCACGCGGAAATCAGCGCCGCTTCGGTTAATGTCGGGCGGCAGCACCGCAATCCCAAGCCGCGCCGCTTCCTGCATATGGCCAGCGAGCTTATCCGTATTGGAAAGATCAAGCGTCATGGAAGCGGCCAGAAAGGCCACGGTGTGATTGGCCTTGAGCCACGCCGTTTGGTAGCTCACCAGCGCATAGGCCGCCGCGTGGGATTTGTTGAAGCCGTAATCGGCAAAGCGTTCCATGAGATCGAAAATCTCAGCGGCTTTCGCGGCTTCAATGCCGCGCGCTTCGGCGCCATCACAGAAAATCTTGCGCTGCGCTTCCATTTCGCTGCGGATTTTCTTGCCCATGGCGCGGCGCAAAAGGTCCGCGGCGCCGAGTGAATAGCCGGCCAGATCCTGCGCAATCTGCATGACCTGTTCCTGATACACCATGATGCCATAGGTTTCAGACAGGATATGCCTTATCGCCTCATGCGGCGGCTCCCAGGCCTCGCCATGTTTGCGCGCGCAATAGGCCGGGATATTCGCCATGGGGCCAGGGCGATAGAGAGCGACGGCTGCCACCAGATCCTCAAAGCGGTTGGCGCGCATCTGCCGCAAGCAATCGCGCATCCCCTGCCCTTCAAACTGGAACACGCCAGCGGCATCACCGCGCCCGAGCATTTCATAGGTTTTCGGATCATCCAGCGGGATGGCAGCGATGTCCACCGAGATCCCCTGCCCCTTCAGGATTTCCAGCGCTCGTTCAATGACGGTGAGGGTCTTCAGGCCCAGAAAGTCGAACTTCACCAGGCTCGCCATCTCAGCGTATTTCATCGAATATTGCGTGACGAGCATTTCCGAACGCGGGTCGCGATAGAGCGGTACGGTTTCAATCAGGGGCTTGCGCCCAATCACCACGCCGGCGGCATGGGTAGAGGCATTGCGGTAGAGCCCTTCAACCTGCAGCGCGATATCCATAAGCCGCGCGACTTGTTCATCACTGTCGCGCATTTCCTGTAAGCGCGCTTCGCCTTCAATCGCCTGGGAAAGCGTGACGGGCTTGGCGGGGTTATTCGGGATGAGTGAGGCGATCTTATCCACCTGGCCGTAAGGCATGCCAAGCACGCGGCCCACATCGCGCACAGCGGCTTTCGCTTGCAGCTTGCCGAAGGTGATGATTTGCGCGACGCGATCTTCACCATATTCGCGCCGGACATAGGCAATCACTTCGTCGCGCCGGTCCTGGCAGAAATCAATATCGAAATCCGGCATGGAAACGCGTTCGGGATTGAGGAAGCGTTCAAACAGCAGGCCGAAGCGGATCGGGTCCAAATCCGTAATCAACAGCGCCCAGGCAGCGACGGAACCAGCACCCGAACCGCGCCCCGGCCCCACCGGAATGGGCGGGTTCTGTGCCTTGGCCCATTGGATGAAATCCGCCACGATCAAGAAATAGCCCGGGAAACCCATTTTCTCGATAACGCCGATTTCATAGGAAAGGCGTTCGCGATATTGCGTGCGCGTCGCTTCATCCGGCGCGGGGCGCATGGCGTCCAGGCGCTGTTCAAGCCCGGCTTCGGCCATGGCGCGCAGCGTCTCCGCTTCCGTCTTGCCTTCCTGCACCTTCGGGCAGATCGGCAATTCGGGCTTGCGCGCTTCGGTCATCACCGCGCTCATACGCGCAATGGCGATCGTATTATCGCAAGCATCGGGAAGATCAGCGAAGAGCGTACGCATTGCCTGAGCCGGCTTGAACCAATGTTCGGGTGTCACGCGCCGGCGGTCGCGTTCCGCCATGGTGCGGCCTTCAGCGATACACAGCAGCGCGTCATGCGCTTCATACATCGCGGGGGCAGCGAAATAGACATCATTGGCGGCGATGATTGGCAGCCGCGCGGCATGGGCAAGGGCGAGCAAGGCGGGTTCCAGCCGCGCTTCCTCATCCCGCCCATGGCGGTTGAGGTCCACCGCCAACCGATCC
>CAIMVB010000258.1 GCA_903844785.1 uncultured Rhodospirillales bacterium
CGACCGCTTCCATCAGCATCATTTGCGGTGGCGCGAGCCCGGGGATCGAACCGATTGCGGCCAATGTCTATAACCACAAGACTCTGTCCGGGTCCTTCATTGTGCGTAACCCGTTCCTGAAGAAGGTACTGGCCAAGCATGATCGCGATGATGAGGATACCTGGACCACCATCACGGTGAACAAGGGCAGCGTGCAGCATCTGGATTTCCTGACCGAACAGGAAAAGGCCACCTTCAAGACGGCCTTTGAACTGGATCAGCGTTGGGTGGTGGAACATGCGGCCGATCGCACGCCCTATATCTGCCAATCGCAATCGGTGAATCTGTTCCTGCCGGCCAATGTGCATAAGCGTGATTTGCACCAGATCCACATGACGGCGTGGAAGAAGGGTGTGAAGTCGCTTTATTACTGCCGCAGCCTTTCGATCCAGCGTGCGGATGCCATCAGCGAAAAAGTGGCACCGCAGGAAGCCCTTGGCGTGGGGGTACCGGCCAATGATCAGGCGCAATTGCCGCTGGTGGCAGCGCCAGTGCCGGTGACCAACAATAATTACGAAGAATGTTTGGCCTGCCAATAAAGCTGGGCTAATCTGCACCTACCCCGCCCCCAGCCTTGGGGGCGGTAAGCCCGGAATAGGGCAGGGGAGGAAGCAGGTCATGTTCACACGTCGCAGCATGCTGGCCGCCGGGATGGCCAGCGGCTTGATTACCCAAGCCAAAGCGCAAGCGAGTAATTGGCCAGATCGTCCGGTCAGGATGATCATTGGCTATCCCGCTGGTGGTCCCACGGATTTTCCGGGGCGTCTTTTGCAAGAACCGCTGCAACGGCTTTGGGGCCAGCCCATTGTTATCGAGAATCGTCCCGGCGCCAGCCAGGTGATCGCGTCTGAGGCTGTCGCGCGTTCAGCTCCTGATGGATATACGATTTTCCTTGCGGCCAGCACCCATGCCAGCAATGCGGCGATCCATGCTCGCCTGCCTTATGACACGATCAATGATTTCACGCCGATCGTGAATATCTATGCCTCGCCTACCGTGCTTTTCACCGGGATGGGGCAACCCTATCGCACAGCGCAGGATTTGGTGGCGGCGGCACGGCGTGAAGCGGGCATGGCCTTTGCGTCCTCTGGCGTCGGATCCTCAGGGCATTTCGCGCTTGAGATGTTCCGCAAGAAAATGAACCTTGATCTGACCCATGTACCCTATCGTGGCGCAGTGCCGGCGCTTCAGGATGTGATCGGCGGGCGTGTTCCCGGTACCTTCAGCACCCTTTCCGGCGCCATCGCCCTGGCGCGCGAAGGCAAGCTCCGGCCACTCGCGATTGGTGGGCCGCAGCGCGTGCCGGTACTGCCCGATGTGCCAACATTGGATGAGCTTGGCATGGGCATTCCCGATACCAGCCCCTGGTATGGCTTCATCGCGCCCAAGGGCTTGGCGCGCGATATTGTGGAGCGCATCGCACGCGATGTGCAGGGCCTGCTGCGCGATGCCACCATTCGCCAACGCCTGATTGATCAGGGCGGCGTCATTTTGGGTGAGGGGCCTGATGCTTTCGCCGCGCGCATCGCCCGCGAATTGGCCGAAAATGTGGTGGTCGC
>CAIMVB010000259.1 GCA_903844785.1 uncultured Rhodospirillales bacterium
AGCATCAGCGCAAAGCGCCCAAGCAAGGTGCGCGCAAAACCCGGCGCCCAGCCCCAGCCCTGGGCGGAACGCGCCGACATGCGCGCATTGATCAACGCCAGCGGCACGCCCTGCTGCCCGGCTGCCCTCAGCATATTGGGCCAAAGCTCCGATTCCACGATGACGGCCAGATCAGGCCGCCAGCCTTCCAGAAACCGCGCCACCCAGCGCGGCACGTCCAAGGGCAGGAAGCGATGCTGCGTGCGGGCGGCGAGTTCCGGCGAAAGCCTTTGTTCCAGCAAGCGCGCCGAGGTCACGGTACCGGTGGTGACCAGAAAGGACAAAGCCGGGTCCTGCTTTGCCAGGGCTTCCAGCAGCGGCAGCAGGGAAAGCGTCTCCCCATTGCTTGCGGCATGGCACCAGATCAACCGGCCCGGCGGGCGCGCGGCGCCATGGCCCTGGCGTTCGGCCAGGCGTTCGGCGATTTCCTTGCCTTTGGCGGCGCGGCGCCGCAGGTAAAACGGCAGGATCGGCGCCAGCAATGTCGCCAGCAGCGCCCAAAGCGCGGCAAGCATCTTTGCCGCAAGGCCCGCGGGTTTCATGGCGCCACCAGCGTATCGGCGCGGTCTGTCGCACGAATGAGCGCTTCGGTAATGGCGGGCAGCGCTGCGGCTGGATTTTCGCGCGGCACGGCAATGGGTGCTTCTATCACCACCACGGCACGGGCAAAGGGCAGCGGAAAGCGCATCCGGTCCCAGGACCGCGCCCGGCGCATGCGCGAAGAAGCCGCGCCGCAAGCCAGCACCGGCAGCCCGGCCAGCGCGGCCAGTTGCGCAATGCCAGGTGCGGCCACCCGCGCCGGCCCGCGCGGCCCATCGGGCGTGATCACCGCAACGCCGCCGCCTGCCAGCACGCGGAGCAAGGCCCTGAGCCCCGAAGCGCCACCCTGCGAAGATGAGGCGTGGATCACCTCCACATCAAAAGGTGCCACGGCGCGTGCGATCAGCTTTCCATCACGGTGGCGCGAAATCAGCGCCTCAGCCTTGCGCCCGGCGGCTTCAGGCGCCTGTTGGACCATCAGCCGCCAGCCCTGCGCGGCCAGCGGCAGGCATTCATGCCAAAAGGCAAGGATCACTGGGCCGCCGCTTTTCATATCTATGTGTTCGGCGCCCACCAAGGACCAGCGGGTCGTGTACCATATCAGCCGAAGATAGAGCCCGATCAGCCGGGCCAGCAGCGCCTGGATGAAGGGATGGCGGATCAGCCGCTTCGACATGGAACGTGGCCTTCGCGCGTCATTCGGCCTTTCCTAGCCCGGATCCTGCCGGGTGGGAATCGCCTCTTTTACCGACCCGCCCGATCGCCACCTGTTTGCTGGCTGAGAATCATGGTAATGTTTAACTAATTGCAATCGGGCTGAGGTTTCGGCCCCAAGCGCCTGATCCGCGAAGACGGCATCGTCAAAGCGGAGAATCAGATGCTCAAACAAAAGCTTAGGGTGATCGGGCCTAACGGTTCACCCTAATGGTTGAAGGGGGCGCCGGCATGGCTTCCAGTTTCGCTTTCAAGGCAAGAACCCTTGCCTTTCCGATCACGCTGCTGCTTAGCCTGCCCCTGCTGCCGGGCTGCAAGGAAGAAGCCGCCCCTGCCCGCCAACAAGCCGCTGCCCCGCCCGCCGCCGTTTTCGTCGCCCGCGTGGAACGCCAAGCGATCAGCCGTGGGGCGGATTTCGTTGGCCGCGTGGAAGCCATCGACAAGGTGGATATCGCCGCCCGCGTCACGGGCTTCCTGCAGGCGCGGCATTTCAATGAAGGCGATGCGATCAAGTCAGGGCAATTACTGTTTACCCTGGAACAGCCGCCCTTCGCGGCCGAGGTCGCGCTGCGCCGCGCCCAAGTGGATAGTGCGCGGGCTGATCTGGCCAATGCCAGCACTCAGGTGGCGCGCGGGCGCGAATTGGTGAAAACCAATGCCATTCCCCAAGCCACCTTGGATGACCGCATTACCGCCGAAGCGGACGCCAAGGCCAAGGTCGCCGCTGCGGAAGCGCAATTGCAGCAGGCCGAAATCAATTACGGCTATACTGAAATTCGCGCCCCCTTTGATGGCCGCGCGGGGCGTTCACCGCTCAGCCCCGGCAATGTTGTTAGCCCAAGCAGCGGCACGCTGGTCACGATTGTGCGCGATGACCCAACCCGCATCACCTTCCCGGTGACACAGCGCCAAGTGCTGCAATTCCGCCGGGATGGCGGGGCTGATGCGTCTGAGCGGATTAAGGTGCGCGTGCGCTTGCCCGATGGCACCATGCTGGACAGCACGGGCCGCTTTGAATTCATTGATGTCACCACCAATCGAACAACCGATTCCGTGCTGGTGCAGGCGCTCATCCCCAATCCGCAGCGCTTTTTGGTGGATGGCCAGGCCGTGAGCGTGGTGGTGGAAGCCGGGGAGCCCGAACAGGCCATCGTCATTCCGCAATCCGCGCTGCAGATAGATCAGGCCGGCAGCTTCGTGCTGATTGTGGGCACTGAGAACAAGGTGGAGGTCAAGCGCATTAAAACCGCGCGCGGGCTTGGCGGCCAACTTGTGGTGACGGAAGGGCTTGAGATTGGCCAATTGGTGATCACGGAAGGCGTGCAGCGCGCCCGCCCCGGCGCCGTGGTGGCACCGCAGCCAGCCCCCAATGTGCCAAGCGGTGCCATGCCAGGTGCCGCGCAGAGGCGGGGCTGAAGCGCCATGATTTCCAAGCTTTTCGTTGATCGCCCGCGCTTTGCGATTGTCATTGCGATCCTAAACACGATTGCGGGCCTGATTTCGCTACTGCGGATTCCGGTGGCGCAATTCCCCGATATTGTGCCGCCGCAGGTGCAGGTGACGGCGAATTTCCCAGGTGCTTCGGCCGAGGTTGTGGAAGCCACCATAGCACAGCCCTTGGAAAGCCAGATCAATGGCGTGGATGGCATGATTTATATGCAATCCACCAGCGGCAATGATGGTTCCTATTCGCTGAATGTATCCTTCCGGGTGGGAACGGACCCCGATCAGAATACCACCAATGTGAATAACCGCGCGCAATTGGCGCTGGCGCAATTGCCCCAGGAAGTGCAGCGGCTTGGGCTGACGGTGCGCAAGAAATCATCCGCCATGCTGCAGGTGATTACCATCCGGTCCACCGATGGTTCGCTTGATCCACTATTTCTCAGCAATTACGTGACGATCAATGTGCTAGACGCACTGCGCCGTGTGCCCGGCGTGGGTGATGCGCAAATGTTCGGCACGCGCGATTACGCCATGCGCGTATGGTTCCAGACAGACCGGCTAACAGCGCTTGGGCTGACACCCGCCGATGTGATCGGCGCGATCCAGAAGCAGAACCAGGTGGCGCCGCTTGGGCGGGTTGGCGCGCAGCCTATGAGCCAGGATAGTTCCTATCAGCTCAATATCACCACCACGGGGCGGCTTGCCAATACGGATGAATTCGGCGCCATCATTATCCGCGCCAATCCTGATGGCAGTGTGCTGCGCGTGCGTGATGTGGCGCGGCTCGAACTTGGCGCCTGGAACCAGGATGTCGAAACCAAGCTGAATGGCAGTGCGGCGCTTCTGGTGCAGATCTTCCTCTCCCCCGGCGCGAATGCCGTGGGTGTCGCGGATAGTGTTGGCGCCACCATGCGCCAGCTTGCCACGCGCTTTCCCGCTGGGATGGGTTATGAGGTGACTTACGACACCACCACCTTCGTCAAGCTCACGATCCATGAGGTGATCAAGACACTGCTGGAAGCCTTTGTGCTGGTGGTCATTGTGGTGTTTCTATTCCTGGGATCCATCCGCGCCACCATCATTCCGCTGATCGCGGTGCCGGTCAGCCTGATCAGCACCTTCGCGGTACTAAGTGCGATGGGCTATTCGGCCAATACCGTATCCTTGCTGGCCATGGTGCTGGCGATTGGCATTGTGGTGGATGATGCGATTGTGGTGGTGGAAAATGTTGAAGCCACCATGGAACATCAACCAGAGCTTTCGGTGCCGGAAGCAACCAAGCTTGCCATGGAAGGCATCACCGCGCCGATTGTAGCGATTACCATGGTGCTGCTTTCGGTCTTTGTGCCGCTGGCCTTCATCCCCGGCATTTCGGGGGAGTTATTCCGCCAATTCGCGGTGACGGTCAGTATCGGCATGTTGTTTTCCGCGATCAATGCGCTGACGCTTTCGCC
>CAIMVB010000260.1 GCA_903844785.1 uncultured Rhodospirillales bacterium
AAGGGCACAGGTATTCGCAGCCTGGGCCTTTCACGTGATGTAGATAATGCACTGGTCAATGAAATGAATAAGCGGCGATCTGAAGCCGCGGCCGCCGAATTGCGAGATTCTACCCTTTCACTGATCAATGAAGCGCATGGCGATCCTGCCAAGGGCGAAGGTTTGGGTGATTTGGTGGCAAAGCTGCGTAATAGTTTTATTGAACTGCGCTTTGATCCATCACTTGTTGTCAAGCAGCAGGCGGTTGTATTGAATGCCGGCCAGAATATGATAAGCCGCTTCAATGATCTGTCGCGTGTGGTGTTGGAAGCGCGTCAGGCGGCACATGATGGCGCGATTGAGGAAATCAAGACAATCAACCAGTCATTGAGCGAATTGGCCGGTCTTGTCCGTGGTATCATGGAGCGTAGCAGCGCTGGCCAATCCACCGCTGATATGGAAGATAAGCGCGATTTGGCACTGGCGCGTTTGAGTGAAGCGATTGGGTTCAAGCCGATACGTCAATCAGATGGCGGGCTTTTGCTGCTCGGCGCGGGTGGTGCCATTATTCCGCTATCAGAAAATGGTGACGCTTTCACGCTAGAGTCTACCGCCCTTTTACCAGAATCCTATTATGGTTCAGGGGGAGCTATTCCGCCCATCACCATGAACGGCGTCGATGTGACACGCCAGATCTTGGGTGGACGATTGGGAGAATATCTGGTGCTGCGCGACCAGACTCTGCCCCGATACCAGGCAGAACTTGATATTGGTGCGGTAGAAATCGCCCATCGCTTCAAGCAGGAAGGTCTGAAGCTTTTTACTGACGCTACAGGCGGGGTGCCTGATCCTGATCTGCCCTATGCTGGCAGCACGCAGATCGGCTTTGCAGCCGGTATTCAGATCAACGCCGCGGTGCGTTCCGAGGTTCGGTTGCTGCGCGATGGGACAGAAACCATTCCGGGTCCGGGGGGCTTCACCCCGAACCCCCCTGGTGGACCTGCCGGTTTTACCGATCTGATCGACCGCATTCTGGATCATAGTTTTGGTGAAAGGACATCGGCAGGCATTAGCTGGGGTGGCTTCACTATGACCGGTCTTGGCCCCGATGGATCACTCTCCAGCCCCTTCGGGGCGCCGCGCACCATTGAAGATTATGCGGCACTGATAACATCTTCACATACGGCGGATAGCGCGGCGGCAGGCCGGGTACTCGCAACGGCGAAGCAATTCAGTGAGGGGCTGGAAGCACGGTTCACGCGCCAATCCCGTGTCGATATCGATAGTGAAATGGCTTCGCTGATCCAATTGCAAAATGCCTATGCAGCCAATGCGCGCGTTATCAGCACGGCGCAGACCATGTGGGATACTCTTGTGGGTGCGGTACGATAAGCCATGACAAGCATCAACCTTACAGGACGCATTGATCTTAATGCCATCCTGCTTCGTGAGCGTCTTGCGCAGCTTGGCGAACAGATTTCGACAGGCCGGAAGGGTAATACCTATGCGGCTATTGGTACTGATGCACCCAAAGCGATTGATCTGCGTGCCGAAATTGGCCGGCGCGAAGCCTATAAGACGAGTATTGATCAGGTGCTGGGCAAAATTCGCATTACCCAAACGGTCATGGATCGCCTTGCGGCCATTGCTGAAAAGCATCAAGCCAATGTTGCGAATTTGATGGGTGTCAGCAAGGCGGAAGCAATCCAAATTCAAGCCCAGCAGGCAAAAGCCGATATGATTGAGGTGGCTGGCCTGCTAAATGAAAAATTCAGCGGTGAATATTTGTTTGGTGGTTCGGATACCCATAATCCACCCATTCCTGATCCCCTGAATATTGCGAACTCTGGCATGGGGGCCAAGATCAGGGCTGAAATTGCCAGGCTGAATGGGAGCAACACCGTAGAAATACTAACCGCGACCAAGGCGATTGCGGAATCCAACGCGGCGGATACGTCACCCTTTTCCGCCTTCCTTTCAACCGGGGATGGAAGTGATGAAGGAAGGCGTAGCCTGCTTGGCAATAATGATGAACGCATCGCCTATGGCGTATTTGCCAATCGCAATGCAGCAGTGACCAGTAGTGGTGACACAACGGGTTCCTGGGCGAAGGATTTACTGCGCGGCTTGGCCAGCATCGCCGGGCTAACACCCGAAAAAGCGGCCATGGGCGAAGGCTATGCCTCTCTGATCGCGGGCATTCAGCAAGGCTTGAAATCAAGCGTCAATGCCCTTGCGCTGGAACGCGGTGCGCTTGGCGTGACTGAAGCCAGGTTGGAGAGTTTGAATACCCTGCATGAGAGTGTGACAACCAGCCTAACGGGCCAACTCAGCAGCCTTGAAGAAGTGGATATGGCGAAGACCATCACGACACTTCAAGCCACCCAAACACAACTAGAAGCTTCTTATCGGGCGATTTCAATCGCTCAGCAATTGAGCCTCACGCGCTTCCTGGCATAACAGGCGCTACTTTCCCTGCCGGACCAGCGGTGGGGCCCACCAAGCGCGTGCCCAGGCAATTTGGCGGCAATTTAAAGCTAATCACATCCATAGCGACAGCCTGCGAGAAGCGCTTCCGACACTTTGAGATTTCCTTGGGCGCAATTTTAGTAACTAACATTTCAATCTTTGCTGAGCCATGGGATGAAGAACCGCTCATGTAACTAAACCCATGAGCGAAAAACATGAGCGCTTCGCTAAATTTTTCTTATCAGTTTTGTAGCAAGACCCACGTGAATGGCGTGAGGAACGAGAATCTTTCGATTCATAGAAAAATTAAATCACTAATGGAAAAATTTTTTGGTGATTCATCTGATTTTTCAGAAAGCCTTCAATTTCATCTTCCATGATCCCGTCATTCGCAAGAAGCGGATGCAACCGGACCTTCCGTCACCCTCAACGGGGCGCAGGTCATGATTTGGAAGGGGAATACCCCAATGGCTATGAATTCAGTTGTGACGAACCATGGTGCTATTGTTGCGCTGCAGTCGCTGAACCGTACGACAGATGCGCTTTCAATCGTCCAAAAGCGCGTTTCAACCGGGGTCCGCGTGGCTGATGCCAAGGATGATGGTGGTGCTTTTGCGGTGGCCCAATCGGTACGCGGTGACGTGGCGGGCCTGACGGCCGCCAATGAACAGCTGGGCGGCACCAAGGGTGTGCTTGAAACCACTTTCGCGGCACTCGGCAAGGTTTCCGAAACCATGGTGAAGGTTCGTGAAACACTGACCCGCCTGGCGGATGGTACGCTGAATGACGAACAGCGTGATCAGTATGAAGCGCAATACACCCAGTTGCGCACGCAGATCCAAAACTTCATTTCTGATGCCACCTATAACAGCCGTACGCTGCTTGATACAGATACAGCGGCCGGCGGGGGTGATATCGTGACTACCCGTAACGAATCGGGTTCTACCTTTACGGTGACCGCCATTGACGGTGCTGGCACGTTGGTAGTGGCGGCTGCACCGACCACGGCAACCGCGGCGCAAACTGCGTTGCAGTCTGGCGGAGACTTCAAAACTATCGAATCCGCCATTGCTGATGCGATGAATCAATTTGGTTCTGACAGCAACTACATCGATGGCCAGGTCAAGTATAACAAGGACAAGGCCGATGCGCTGGAAGGCGGGTTGGGCGCCTTGATTGACGCCGATCTTGCCAAGGAAAGTGCTAAGTTGCAGGCGCTGCAAATCCGCCAGCAGCTTGGTACCCAGGCGCTTTCCATCTCAAACCAGTCTCCGCAGATGCTGCTGAGCCTGTTCCGCTAAGCCAAGGCGGCGGCCTCGTCCCAGACGGGGCCGCCTTCCTTGAACGGAGACAAAAATGTCGACGCTCGTTCTAGAATTGCGCCAAGGCGACATGATGATCGTCAATGGTGCACCGATCAGATTTCGCAATCGCGCCCGCATTGAATTGACCGCAAGGGCACGTTTCCTTTTCGGCAAGCAGCTCATGACGCCGGATATGGCGGATACGCCGGCCAGGCGTATCTATTTCGCGCTGCAAACCGCCTATATTGGCGATCATGATGAAAGAAAGGTCGGCCTTGAACTTGCCCGGCAATTGATCGCTGAATTCCGTGATGCCACCACTTCGGATATGGCGCGCGAAATGCTTGACCGCGCGCTGAAATCGGCGGAAGCGGATCAATGCTACCAGGCCTTGAAATTGGCCCGCCGCGTGATGCGCCATGAAGAAGTGGTGCTGGGGCTAAGCCCGGTCGCTTCGGTTGCGCTAACGGAGGATGTGGCATGAATATGCTGCATGCCCGACGTGCCTATCAGGCCACCCGCATGGCGATGGATCCGCGCGAACAGGAAGCGGATGTGTTTCGCCGCGTCACCGGGGCGCTCAAGGCAGCGCTGGAACAGGAAGGTATCCTGCGCGCAAGGGCGATTGCGGATAATCGCCGGCTCTGGATTGCGCTTGAAGCCTCTCTCCGTCATCCGGCCAATCAATTACCACAAGCCACCAAGCTTTCGATCTTGAGCGTGGGGCGTGCGGTGCTGCGGGAGATGGAGACTGACAAGCCCGATATCCCCTTCCTGATCGAGGTGAATGAACAACTCGCTGCGGGGCTTGGCTGACGCCCCATTCTTGCGTGCCAAAAAGCTTGGCTGCTGATCAGGACACCCCGGCGGCTTAGGATCACGGCGCAGCGGGAAGTTTCGCCGTTTCGAATTAGCGTCGGGTCATGGTATTGGTCCCCCCATGAAACCCGACGCGTGCATTCTTGGTATCGAAAGTAGTTGCGATGAAACCGCGGCGGCGGTGCTGCGCGCTGATGGCACGATCTTGGCTGAGGCGGTTTTTAGCCAACAGGCAGAACATGCAGCCTTTGGCGGCGTAGTGCCGGAAATTGCCGCGCGGGCGCATTTGCAACATTTGCCGGGCTTGGTGGCAGACGTATTGCAGAAATCCGGCATCAACCCCACCGCGCTGCATGCCGTTGCCGCTACCGCTGGCCCTGGCTTGATCGGCGGCCTGATTGTGGGCGCTTCCTTTGCCAAGGGTGTGGCGCTGGCGCATGGGCTGCCCTTCCTTGCCATCAATCATCTGGAAGCGCATGCGCTGACGGTGCGCTTGCCGGGATTGATGCCCGGCGCACCACCTGCCTTCCCCTATCTGCTGTTGCTGCTGTCGGGCGGGCATTGCCAATGCGTGCTGGTGGAAGGGCTTGGGCGCTATCATCGGCTTGGCAGCACGCTGGATGATGCGGTGGGTGAAGCCTTCGATAAGGCTGCGAAGTTGCTTGGCCTGCCTTGGCCTGGCGGGCCGCATCTGGAACGCCTGGCGGCCACGGGTGATCCCGCGCTTGTCCCTTTGCCGCGCCCGCTGATGGGCCGTGCCGGGTGTGATTTTTCTTTCTCGGGTCTCAAGACCGCGGTGGCACGGGCTGTGGCGCTTGGGCAGGCGCGCCCCCAAGATATCGCTGCATCTTTCCAGGCTGCCGTTGCCGCGGTGCTTGCTGATCGCGCTAGCCATGCCTTGGATATGGCGCCGAGTGTCACGGCATTGGTTGTGGCGGGGGGCGTTGCGGCCAATGGCGCGGTCCGCGCCGCGCTTGGCAATGTTGCAACGGCCAGGGGCTTGCCCATGCTGGCGCCACCGCTGCGGTATTGCACTGATAATGCCGTGATGGTTGCTTGGGCTGCGGTTGAACGGTTGCGGTATGGCTTGGTGGATTCACTCGCCCATAATCCACGCCCGCGTTGGCCATTGGCAGAGCTTTCTGGCACTGCCGCCGCTTGATGCTTTTATCGTTGGCCGGCGCGCCAGCGGGCCCATGGCGCGATGTCGGGTAGTCGCTGGGGTGTGGCGGCGGGGCCGGAGAATCTGAGGCCAATATCCGGCGCATCGGCCACTGGTGGGCGCAGTGCCACGGCAATATCCAAAGCTTGGCGCGGCAAATCCATGAAACCCGTCATGCGGGCCGAAACGCCCGCTTCGCCGGCCAGGCGCATTTCCAGCAATTCAAGACGCCCGGCGGTCAATTGCCAACCACCTTCAAGCCGTTCCACTGCGGTCGCGCCGCCCAGCAGGGCGCGGCGCAGCGCGGCTTCTGCTGCTGCGGCATCCGCCAGCCCTGCGCTTGCATAAGCATCCCGCAGCGCAAGCCCGGCCAGGACACCATCCGCCAGCAGAAAGCGCCCCGCGCCTTGCAGTGAGGCGATAAGCGCCGATGCAGAATGCCCCGATGCCGCGAGCCGCCCGGCCATATCAATGCGCCCGGCCGCAAGATCAAAGGGAAAATCAAAGACCGGATGGGCGAGGGTGGCGCTGCTAATGTCAAAGCTGCCTTCCAGCAGGGGCGGTTTGACACTGGTATCCACTTGGCCGCGCCCTTCCATCCGCCCGCCGGCAAGGGCTGCGTTGAAGGATTGAAGTTGCAGCAACCCATTTTCGAGGGTCAGTTCCGCATTAACGTTTTGAATGGGCGGCAGGCCAAACAGCGCAATGCGCGTGGCCATAAGGCTGAGCGAGCCATCCACCCCAGGCAAGAATGCAAGCGGCAAGGGTTCAGTATCTGTAGTATCCAGTGGCGGCAGGGCAAGATTTTCCGCCGCAATGCGCCAGGCGAATTTTGGCCTGGCACTGCCCAATTCCAGCCGCCCTTCGCCGGAAAGCCGCGTATCCGCCGCCACAAGGGTGAAGAAGGGCAGCGTGATGTCAGCACCTTCCGCAGCGATGCGCGCAATGAAGGAGGCCGAGCCCTCACCCATCCAGACAGGTTCGCTGCGTCCAAAAGCCAGCGCGAAAAGCCGCGCAGCGCTGGGGTGGCGGAAGGTCACGCTGCCCTGTCCACGGGCCTTGGTCAGATCCAGCAGGGCGTCTGCTGAAAGCCGTGAATCCTCAAGCCCGATATCGGCGTTCAGCGACAAGGCTTCAGGCAAGCCATTGCTTTTGAGATTGAGCGAAAACGGTAACGCCGCGAAGCCAGCGGAAAGGCCCAGCGCCTCGGTCAGAACGGGCGGTAGCGCACTGGCCATGGGTGCGG
>CAIMVB010000261.1 GCA_903844785.1 uncultured Rhodospirillales bacterium
GCGCCGCTTGGGCTGACATCGGCCCAGATTGTGGCGCTGGCGGATCGCCGGCGGGGGATTGGCTGCGACCAATTGATCATTCTGGAACCGCCCCCGCCCGGCGCCGATGTATTTATGCGTATCCATAATCCGGATGGGTCGGAAGCCGGCGCCTGCGGCAATGCAACGCGCTGCATCGCTTCCCTGATTGCGGCTGAAACGGGCAAGGCGCAGGTGGTGGTCCGCACCATCGCCGGCGATTTGCCAAGCGAAGCCATGCCGGGCGAGCTTTGGCGCGTGGATATGGGCCCGGCGCGGTTGGGCTGGCAGGATGTGCCGCTGGCGCAGGAAGCCGATACGCTACACTTGCCTTTGGCCTGCGGACCCGTAGCGGACCCGGCGGCCTGTTCCATGGGCAATCCCCATGCGACGTTTTTTGTGCCGGATCTGGACGCGTTGCCGATCAACGACATCGGCCCGCGCCTGGAACATGACCCAATCTTCCCCGCCCGCGCCAATATCGGTTTCGTCCAGGTGATGGCGCCGGATCATCTGCGCCTAGTGGTCTGGGAAAGAGGCGCGGGGCTGACGCTGGCTTGCGGTTCCGGCGCCTGCGCTGCCATGGTGAATGCGCATCGGCGCGGGCTGACGGGACGTTCAGCGCGGATTTCCATGCCGGGCGGTGACCTTTTGATGGAATGGCGCGCGGATGGCCATGTGCTGATGACCGGGCCTGTCGCCACCGCCTTCACTGGGCAGGTTGATCCCAAGGCATTGCTGGCATGAGCGCCGCGGAAGCCCCCCGCCTGCTCAGCTTCGGCTGTCGGCTCAATACGTATGAGAGTGAGGCGATGCGCGACCTGGCCAGCAAGGCCGGCCAGGGCAGCGCGATTATTGTGAATACCTGCGCCGTGACGGCGGAAGCCGAGCGCCAGGCGCGGCAGGCGATCCGCAAGGCGCATCGCGACAATCCCGGCGCGCGCATCATCGTGACGGGCTGCGCCGCGCAGATTGCGCCCGATAAATGGGCCGCCCTGCCGGGGGTGGAGCGCGTAATCGGTAATGCCGATAAGCTGAAGCCGGAAATCTGGGCCGCTTTGGATGCGCCGCCCGCGCCGGTCAGCGACATTATGGCCGCGCGGGAAACTGCGGCGCATTTGGTCACGGAATTTGCCGGCCGCGCCCGCGCTTTCGTGCAGGTGCAGCAGGGCTGTGATCATCGCTGCACCTTTTGTGTCATCCCCTTCGGGCGTGGGCCTTCGCGTTCTGTCCCGATTGGCGCCATTGTCGAACAGCTTCGTGCCCTGGTCGCAGCCGGATATCGGGAAGCGGTGCTGACGGGGGTGGATGTTACTTCCTATGGCCCTGATCTGCCGGGCAGCCCAACGCTTGGGCAAATGATCCGCCGCGTGCTGGCGCTGGTGCCGGAATTGCCGCGGCTTAGGCTTTCATCGCTTGATCCTGTGGAAGTGGATGAAGACCTCTGGCGGCTGATTGCCGAAGAACCGCGCCTGATGCCGCATTTGCATCTTTCTTTGCAGCACGGGTCGGATTTGATCCTGAAGCGCATGAAGCGGCGGCATTTACGCGCAGATGCCATTGCACTCGCTGAAAAGGCGCGGCGGTTGCGGCCCGATATTGTTTTCGGCGCTGATCTGATTGCGGGTTTCCCCACGGAAACCGAAGCGCAATTTCAGGAGAGTATTAGTCTTGTGAGCGCCTGCGATCTCTCTTTCCTGCATGTTTTTCCCTATTCGGAACGCCCAGACACGCCGGCGGCGCGCATGCCGCAAATTCCGGTGCCGGAGCGCCGGGCGCGGGCCGCGCGGTTGCGTGAAGCAGGTGCTGCGGCGGCAGCGCGTTATTACGCGGCGAGGCTCGGGCAGGAGGAACAGGTTTTGTTGGAACATCCCGATCGCGGCCATACGGAATATTTTGCGCCGCTCAGGCTTTTGGGCACCGCTGGGCAGCCTGGTGACATCCGGCGCCTTCGCGTGATTGGTGCTGATGCCGATGGCCTTTTGGCGGAGGCCGCCTGATGGCTTTGCGCGATTTCTTTGGCCGATTGCGGGGTGGTGGCGCGACGCAACCCACCCCCGAAATCCCAATCCCCGGCCCGCCCGAGGCGCCGCCGCCGGCACCGGAAGCACCCCCGGCGGAACCTCTGCCGGAAACACCCCCGCCCGCGCCGGAACCCATGCCGGAAGCGCCACCCGTTGAAATCCCTTCACCAAGCGCCGAGGCGCCGGCCAAAACCGGCTGGTTCGCACGGCTGAAAGCCGGGCTTTCGCGGTCCACCGCCAAGCTCACGGAAAGCGTTGTCTCTCTGCTGCATAAAAGGCGGCTGGATGAGGAGGCGCTTGAAGAACTGGAAGAAACGCTGATCACGGCTGATCTGGGCGTGGCAGCGTCTCGGCGCATTGTGGAGGGCTTCCGCCGCACGCGCTTTGGCAAGGAAGTGAGCGATGAGGAAGTAAAGGCAGCGCTGGCGGATGAAATCGCCACCATTTTGGAACCTGTGGCGCAGCCCTTGGTGATTGAAGCCGCCCGTGCGCCGCATCTGGTGCTGGTGGTGGGCGTGAATGGCACGGGCAAGACCACCACCATTGCCAAGCTTGGCCGGCATTATGGTGAACAGGGGCTGAAGGTAGGCTTTGTGGCCGGCGATACCTTCCGCGCCGCGGCGGTTGAACAATTGCAGGTTTGGGCCGGGCGGACCGAAGCGCGGTTTTTTGCCCCATCCAAGCCTGGCGCCGATGCGGCAGGCTTGGCATTTGATGCCTTTACGGCCGCGCGCGCTGACGGGCTGGATGTGCTGCTGGTGGATACCGCCGGGCGCCTCCATAATAAATCCGCGCTGATGGAAGAATTGCGCAAGATCATTCGCGTGATCCGCCGCGTGGATGAAACCGCCCCGCATTCCGTGCTTTTGGTGCTGGATGCCACCACCGGGCAGAATGCCGTGCAGCAGGTGAAGGTTTTCAAGGAAATGGTGGATGTCACCGGCCTGGCTGTCACCAAGCTGGATGGCTCGGCCAAGGGCGGCGTGGTTGTCGCTTTGGCGCAGGAATTCGGCCTGCCCGTGCATGTGGTGGGTGTGGGCGAAAAAGCCGAGGATTTGCGCCCCTTCGCCGCCAAGGATTATGCGCGGGGGCTGATGGGGCTGGACTGAAAAGCCCCGCTGGCGGATGGTTTGGGCATGAGCAAGCCACCCATCGCCCGCACCCCCATCCCCGATATCGCAGCCCTGCCGGAAGATATCCGCGCCCGCATCCTGACTGTTCAGGAAAAATCGGGCTTCATCCCCAATGTGTTTCTGATGCTGGCGCATCGCCCGGCAGAGTTTCGCGCCTTCATGGCGTATCACGATACGCTGATGGATAAATCCGAAGGGATTTCCAAAGCCGAGCGTGAAATGATCGTGGTGGCGGTTTCATCGCGTAACCAATGCCAATATTGCGTCGTGGCGCATGGCGCCATTCTACGCATCCGCGCCAAACATGCGCTGATCGCGGACCAAATTGCCGCCAATTGGCGCAAGGCTGATATCACGCCCAAGCAAAAAGCCATGCTGGAATTCGCGCTGAAAGTCACCGATCGCGCCAATGAGGTGAATGATTCGGATCACGAAGCACTTCGCGCCGCCGGCTTTGATGATGAAGCCATCTGGGACATCGCCGCCATTGCGGCCTTTTTCGGCATGTCGAACCGGCTCGCGAATGTCACCAATCTGCGCCCGAATGACGAATTCTACGCCATGGGCAGGGGCTGAAGCGATGACCGAAACCCGCTGGGAACGCATGACCGCGCCGGAATTGCGCGCGCTGGCCGAACGTAATGCGGTGGTGATCTTGCCGGTTGCCGCGCTTGAACAGCACGGGCCGCATTTGCCGGTTTGGACCGATAGTTTCATTGGCCATTCGGTTGCCATTCGCGCGGCTGAGCTTTGCGCGGATTTGCCCGCCGTGGTGCTGCCGCC
>CAIMVB010000262.1 GCA_903844785.1 uncultured Rhodospirillales bacterium
GGGTCCACTTCATCAAGCGACTTCGGGCCCACCTTCTGCTTCGGCGCGGCGTAGTAATAGGCATCCTGGTAATCAATCGGCGGATATTTCACCGCCGGCCAGCGCGGTTCTTCCATTTTCTGCCAGGCGGCGAAGGCACGCAGGCGCCATTCCAGCAACCAGGCCGGTTCTTCCTTCTTGGCGCTGATGAAGCGCACAATATCTTCGGAAAGCCCCTTGGGGGCGAATTCCATGTCAATATCCGTCTCGAACCCCCATTTATAGGTGGATTCCGTGACGGCCTGGACGGTTTCGATGGTTTCGGTAACGGCGGGCATGGTCGGGTTCTATTCCGCGGCAAAAATGGAGGGGGCGGTTTCGGGATGCGGCACCACGGCGGGCGGGCCGGCGAGATCGGCAATGGAAATTCCGGTCAAAGCGCGGCGGATCGCCTCATTCACCGGGTCCCAACGGCCGCGCACGGGGCAGGAATCCTCAGAGTCACAAACGCCGAAGGAATTATCCACACAGGCGGTCAGCGCAATCGGGCCATCCATGGCGGTGATCACTTCAATCAGCGGCATATCGGCCAGGGGCCGGGTCAGCCGATACCCCCCCAAAGCCCCGCGCCGGCCTTCCACCAGACCGGCATGTGCCAATATTTTCAACACCTTGGCGACAGTGGGTTCGGAAAGTCCGGTGGCGCCCGCAAGGCCTGGCGCGGTCAGCACGCTGCCTTCCGCCGCGTCATCCAAGCGCGTCAGCACCACAACGGCGTAATCGGTCAGCTTTGAAAGCCGCAGCAACGGGCAACCCTCCTGGTAATCCGGACTATACAGGTCCGAATTGCAAATGAGGGCTAGCCCCCGCCCTGTCAAGCGCTGGACGGGCAGCCGCGCCGCGCCCATTCTGGGGCCAATCACAACCCCTAGCAGGATGATCCCATGCCCTTTTTGCGAACCGATGACGGTGTTGACTTGTTCTATGAGGAAGCCGGCAGCGGCACGCCCATGGTTTTCGTGCATGAATTCGCGGGCGATTCGCGTTCCTGGGAAATGCAGATGCGGTTTTTCTCCCGCCGCTATCGCTGCATTGTGTTCAATGCGCGTGGCTATCCGCCATCCGCCGTGCCGGGTGATGTGAAATCCTACAGCCAGGACCGCGCCACCGATGACATCGCCGCTGTCATCAAAGGGCTGAACCTGGCCCCGGCCCATGTTGTTGGCCTTTCCATGGGCGCCTTCGCCACGCTGCACCTCGGGCTACGCCATCCGCAATTGGCACGCAGCCTAGTTGCTGCTGGCGTTGGCTATGGCGCGGCACCCGGCAAGCGCGACCAATTCCGTGCCGAAGTTGATGCCACAGCCGCGCGCATCCGTGCCGAGGGCATGGACAAAATGGCCGATGTTTATTCTCGCGGCCCGACGCGCCTGGTGTTCGAGGAAAAGGACCCGCGCGGCTTCAAGGAATTCCAGACCCAGCTTGCAGAACATTCAACCGAAGGCTCGGCGCTGACCATGCAGGGCGTGCAGCGGGAGCGGCCTTCGCTCTTTGATCTCGAAGCCGGCTTCAAGCAAATGAAGGTGCCAACGCTGGTGATCGCGGGCGATGAGGATGACCCCACGCTCGAGCCATCCATGTTCCTGAAGCGCACCATTATGAGCAGCGCGCTGTTGGTGATGCCGAAATGCGGCCACACCATGAATCTGGAAGACCCAGACGCCTTCAACCGCGCCGTGCTGGATTTCGTCACGCAGGTGGATTGCGGGCGCTGGACGCAGCGCATTCCGGAAAGCCTCTCCGGCGCCATCATCGCTGCGAAAGAAAAGTAAAAATCAGGCGGGGGAGGAAACTCCCCCGTTATGCCCCATCTTCGCGGATCACTTCGTAAAGCGCGACAGCCGCCGCCGCCGCCACATTTAGGCTTTCCATCGCGGGCGTGATGGGCAGGCGTACCAATTCATCACAGGTTTCGCGTTGCAGGCGACGTAGCCCAGTATCTTCCGCGCCCAGCACCAAAGCGACACGCCGATCGCGTGGCCGCGCTTCGGCCAAGGTGCGAGAAGCATCCCCGGCCAGCCCCATCACCCAGAATCCAGATTTTTGCAGGCTGGCAATGGCGCGGGAGAGATTCACCTCTCGCACCACCGGCACGATATCAAGCGCGCCCGATGCCGCGCGCGCCAGGGCGCCGGTCTCGGGCGGTGCATGGCGGTCCTGCAGCACCACGCAAGCCGCGCCGAAGGCGGCGGCGGAACGCAAAATGGCGCCCACATTGCGCGGGTCTGTGACCTGATCCAGCAGCAAAACCGGCCCATCGGAAGCGGCAATGGCATCTTCCAAAGCCACGGGTTCCAGCGGTTCCACCAGCAGCGCGACACCCTGATGCACCGCATCCTCGGTCAAAAACGTGCCGAATCGCTGGCGTTCGATGCGTTCCGGCGGCAGGCGCCAGGGGCGGTTCAGCGCGGCGCGCAGGCTTTTTTCCGCATCTTCCGTCACCAGCAGGCGCCGATTCTTGCGGCGCGGGTTGCGAATAGCCGCCGCGACCGTGTGTTCGCCGTAAAGCCAAAAGGCGCCGGAACCAGCGCCGGCGCCAGGGCGCGGCGCGGCAGAGGAATCGGCTTCCATCGGCGCAGGGCCAGGCGCGCGGCGGCCACGTTGCGGTGGCGGGGCTTCAGTTTCCTGAAAGCGGCCTGGGCCGGCGCGGTGCCCGCGCGGCGCTTCGGCGGTATCTTCAAAGCGCGGGCGGCGTGGGGCTTGCCGGGCGGAGCCTTGCTGCGCAGGGCCTTGCGGGCGGGCGCGGCCAGGGGGCCGCTTTGGGGGACGTTGCATCGCCCCTATGATGCGCCGAGCGCGTCAGAATGAAAACCTTGCTGTTTTTCGGCCCCATCCGTTGACAGGAAACCACCAATGCGGATAGTCCGCCCGCTCCCGCCAGCCCCGGTACCGGGCGAGCGGCTGTGGAGGGGTGCCCGAGTGGCTAAAGGGGACGGACTGTAAATCCGTTGGCTTGCGCCTACGTTGGTTCGAATCCAACCCCCTCCATATCAGCCCTTGTTTGTCTTGGCTTTTGCCAGGGCACGGGCAGGGGGGTTGGGAACAGCGCTTCGGCGCGGGTGTAGCTCAATGGTAGAGCCCCAGCCTTCCAAGCTGGTTGTGCGGGTTCGATTCCCGTCACCCGCTCCAGCGGGCGCGCGGGGTTGTTTCGTGAACGGTTCAAAGAGGGTAGCGGGAAAAGGCCATGGCCAAGGCGAAATTTGAGCGGAACAAGCCGCATTGCAACATCGGGACGATCGGGCATGTGGACCATGGCAAGACGTCGCTGACGGCGGCGATCACCAAGGTTCTGGCGAAGGCTGGTGGGGCGACCTTCACTGCCTATGATCAGATTGACAAGGCGCCGGAAGAACGCGCGCGCGGTATCACGATTTCCACGGCACACGTGGAATATGAAACCGCCAACCGTCACTACGCGCATGTGGATTGCCCCGGCCACGCCGACTACGTGAAGAACATGATCACGGGTGCGGCGCAGATGGA
>CAIMVB010000263.1 GCA_903844785.1 uncultured Rhodospirillales bacterium
ATTCCGCAGCGTGATGGCGGTGCGCATTTGGCGGGCTTCCGGCAAGCACTGACGCGCGTTGTGGCGAAGGTGGCGGAAGGTATCGCCAAGAAGGAAAAGGTGGCGCTCACCGGCGAAGACATGCGCGAAGGCCTGACCGCCGTGCTGTCCGTGAAGGTGCCCGATCCGAAATTCAGCAGCCAGACCAAGGAAAAATTGGTTTCATCGGAAGTGCAGCCCGTGGTGCAGGTGGCCTGCGCCGATGCACTTTCCCATTGGTTTGAAACGCATCCGAAGGAAACCAAGGATCTTGTCGGCAAGATCCTGGATGCGGCGACAGCGCGTGAAGCAGCGCGCAAGGCGCGTGAACTCACGCGGCGCAAGGGCGTGCTGGATGTATCATCGCTGCCCGGCAAGCTCGCAGATTGCCAGGAACGGGATCCGGCGAAAAGCGAATTGTTTATCGTTGAGGGTGACAGCGCCGGCGGGTCCGCAAAACAAGGGCGTGACCGCGCCTTCCAGGCGATTTTGCCGCTGAAGGGCAAGATCCTGAATGTGGAACGCGCTCGCTTCGATAAAATGCTCTCCAGCGCGGAAATAGGCACGCTGATCACGGCCCTTGGCACGGGCATTGGGCGTGGTGAGCCATCGGAAGGTGGCTTTGATGTCGGCAAGCTTCGCTATCACCGCATTGTCATCATGACCGATGCCGATGTGGATGGCAGCCATATCCGCACGCTATTGCTGACCTTCTTCTTCCGACAAATGCCGGAATTGATCACGCGCGGGCATTTGTATATCGCGCAGCCGCCGCTTTATCGCGCCAAGCGCGGCCAGGAAGAACGCTACCTTAAGGATGATCGCGGACTGGAAGATTATCTGCTGGAAAAAGCGCAAGCCGCGACAAGCCTGCGCTTGCCTGATGGCCGAGACCTTTCCGGTGATGCCTTCCAGGCAGAGATTGATTTTCACCGCCAGGCAACATCGCGCATTCGCCGTCTGGCCGGTGCGGTGCCCGCGGATATCATCGAACAGGCCGCGATTACCGGCGCGCTGACCTTGGAGAATGATCGTGCTTTGGCGGCAGCCCAGGCGCTCGCGGCGCGGCTTGATGCGCTGGCGCCGGCTTCTGAACGCGGCTGGGTCGCAACGGCGGGCGATAATGGTCTGACAATGGCGCGCACTGTGCGCGGTGTTGGCGAACGCCATGTGCTGGATGCGACCGCGCTTCGCAGTGCCGAAGCGCGCTGGCTGGATGAAAGGCGCGAAAGGCTGGCCGCCGATTTCCTCGGCGGAGCTATGCTTGCCCTGGATGGGTCTGAATCCCAGGTGGTCGGGCCGCTGGCGCTGTTTGAAAAACTCCTCGCGCAGGGCCGCAAGGGGCTTTCCTTCCAGCGCTTCAAAGGCCTTGGGGAAATGAACCCCGATCAGCTTTGGAAGACCACGCTTGATCCCGCCATCCGCACGCTGCTCCGCGTACGCGTTGAAGATGTGGAAGATGCGGAACAGGTCTTCTCCACCCTGATGGGTGATCTTGTGGAACCTCGCCGCGACTTTATTGTTGGCAATGCCTTAAAGGTCGCCAATCTGGACGTTTAAGAAAAAAGCGGGCGGGGCATCCCCCGCCCGTTGATGCCTTACGCCATGCCGCCGCGCGCGGAGACCGGCCACAAGCATTCCACGCGCCCCTTGCGCACGCCGACATACCAATCATAGCGATCAACGGTCGGGTCACAGTGGCCCGGCACCAGGCGCAGCTTTTCGCCAAGCGCCGGCGCGCTGCCATCTTCAATCACGATCTTGCCGTGTTCATCCGAAGCGCCCGCATAGCGCAGCCCAGGGCGCTGCCACACCAAAGGCATGCCGGAATCAACCGAAACCCCCTTATGCCCGCAATCCAGCACGGCAATCCCCGGCCCTGCGGTGCTCATTACCTGAGAAAGCACAAAAAGCGATTGCTGGAAGGGCGGCGAATCCTCATTCGCGGCGTAATCCGCATCCATGAAGCAATAGGAACCGGCCTGGATTTCGGTATAGACGCCGCTCGCTAATTCATGCCGGAAGGTGCCCGTGCCCGCACCGCCCACAATCGGGCATTCCAGCCCGCGTTGGCGGAGTTGTTCCACGGTCCGGCGGGACCGCGCCACGGCTTCCCCAATCGCTGCCGCGCGTTCTTCTGGTGCGCGCTTGTGTTGCGCCGAACCGTGATAGGCCTGCAAGCCACCAAAACGCAGATGCCGACTGGCGGCGATGCGCTCCGCGAGTGCCACCGCGGGCGGACCATGTTCCACGCCGCCGCGCGCCATGCCGACATCAATTTCCACCAGCACCGGCAGGCGCACGCCTGCGGCTTCGGCGGCGGCTTCAATCAGCGCAATCTGCGCCGCGTCATCCACACAGACTGAAACTTCGGCGATGCGCGCAAGTGCAGCAAGCCGCGCCAATTTGCGTGGGCTGACGACCTGGTTGGTGACCAAAATATTCGGAATGCCACCCCAGGCGAGGGCTTCTGCCTCGGCCACTTTTTGCACGCATTGCCCAACCGCGCCGCGCGCCATTTGCAGCTTGGCGATGACGGAGGATTTATGAGTCTTGGCATGGGCGCGGAGCTTAGCCCCCGTCGGCGCCAGCAGCGCCGCCATGGTATCCAGATTGTGTTCAAAAGCATCCAGGTCAATCACCAGCGCGGGGGTATCAATATCCTCCTCACGCATGCCGGGTTCGGCGGGTGGGTTTTGCAGCATGGGGTATCCTCCGTCAGTCGACGCCATCATAGCCACGGCCATGCGTTTCGCGCCAATCCAGGCTAGAAGCATCGCATGGGCACGCATGAAACCGATGTGCTGGTGGTGGGGGCGGGGGTTGCCGGCATTGCAGCGGCGCGGGCGTTACGCGCACGCGGGCTTTCCTGCCTGGTGCTGGAAGCAAAGCCCCGCATCGGTGGCCGCGCCTTCACGGATGCAACCGGCTTTGACCATGGCGCATCCTGGCTGCATCAAGCGAATGACAATCCGCTAACCGCCTTTGCTGAAGCGCTGGGCTTTGAGATGGTGGATCACGACAAGCTCCGCCAACGCTTGCTGTTCACCGAAGGCCGCTTTGCCACACAAGCTGAACGCAGGGCTTTCTCGGAGGCCGAGGATCGCTTCTGGCGCGTGATGGAAGCCGCGGCAGCGGATGGCTTGCCAGACCGCGCAGCCTCAGAAGCCGCACCCAGCGGCGGGCGTTTTGATGCCTTGGTCGCGCATTGGGAAGGTGCGCAGATTTGCGCGGCCGAGCTTTCGCGCATGAGCCTGCATGATTTCACTGCCACGGCTTTGGATGGCCCGAACCTGGTGCTGCGGCGCGGGCTTGGCACGCTGCTCACCACATTGGCTGAGGGATTACCGATACGCCTTGGCGCTGGCGTGTCTCGGCTTGAATGGGGCGGGGATGGGGTGGTGGCGGAAGGCGCTTTCGGGCTCATCCGTGCGCGGGCCGGCATTATCACGGTCTCCACCGGCGTTTTGGCGCAAGGCGGTATTGCCTTTTCGCCTATCCTGCCGGTGCCAGTCCTTGAGGCCATTCACGCCCTGCCGCTTGGCTTGCTCAATAAGCTCGCTTTCCCAATCCCCCCCGGCGTGCTGCCGGAATTCGGCCCTTTTGCCAGCCTCAGGCGCGATATCGCTGGGCCGGGCGACCGGCCCATTTCCTGGATCGCGCGGCCCTATGGTGCGCCGGTGATGCTGGCCTTTATCGGTGGGTCCTTGGCCTGGGAATTATCCCGCGCCGGTCCTGCAGCGGCCGAGGCCCATGCCCGCGCCGAATTTGCCCGTGTTTTCGGCGCCGAGGCTGCGCGGGCTCTGGGCGCGCCCATCATCACCGATTGGGGCAATGACCCGGCGTTTTTCGGCAGTTACAGCCACGCGCGTCCCGGCGCCCAGGTCGCGCGGCGCGTTTTGGCCGAACCGCTTGGCGATGGCCGCTTGATTTTCGCGGGCGAGGCCTGCCACCCGCGCTTCGCCGCCACCGTTGCGGGTGCCTGGCTGAGTGGTGAAGCAGCGGCGCGCAACCTGTTGCCTGAAGGCGTAGGTTGATCAGCAGTGATAGAACCGGAAGGGCAGTTGAACTGCCCAAGCCTATCATGATGTGGCGCGCACCAGTCGCGCGGGGGATTTCGGAATAAATCCTGGACAGGCGGCACGCCCGCGTGACTATAGTTTGTAAAATTCAATGAAATTTCGGCAACCCTCAGGGAGAAACACCATGACAGCATTTCTTGCGCGCCGGGGCTTTCTGGCCAGCGGGCTTGCCGCCGCAGGCATTTTTGCCTCTGCGCGTCGCCCTATCCTGGCGCAGGCGCCAGCTGGCCCCTTCAGCCTGCCGCCTTTGCCCTATGCAACAAGCGCCAATGAAGCCGCGATTGATGCCATGACCATGGAAATCCATCATGGTCGGCACCACGCGGCCTTTATCGCCAATTTGAATAATATGGCGCGAGAATATCCGGCGCTGGCGACCACACCAATTGATGATGTGCTGATGCGCCTTTCGCAGGCGCCGGACGCCATTCGCACTGCGCTCCGCAATAGTGCCGGTGGCCATGCGAATCACGCCATGTTTTGGGACATCATGGGCGGTCCAGGCGGGGAGCCAAGCGGCGATCTGAAAGCCGCGATTGACCGGGACCTTGGCGGCTTCGCCAAAATGCAAACGGATTTCAACGCCGCCGGCATGCGCGTATTCGGCTCTGGCTGGGTATTTGTGGTGGTCACACCGGCGGGCGGGCTTTCCATTGTGATCAAGCCCAACCAGGATAATCCGCTGATGGATGGCCAGCGTGTGTTGATGGGCAATGATGTTTGGGAACACGCCTATTACCTGCGCTACCAAAACCGCCGGGCAGAATATCTGACCAATTGGTGGAAGGTGCTGAATTGGGAAAAAATCGCCGCGCGCTATGACGCGGCCCGCAACGGCACCTTGCGTATCTGAAGAAGGGCGCTCCGCCTGCCTTGGTGCGTTTCCCGGCCATATTCCTTCACCGGAAACGCACCAAACCCTTGCACGGGCGAATTTTTGCGAGCCGCCAGATAAATAGATTTGGCTTGGCGAATATCCTAACAGGATGAAGGCGGGCGCGGGGCAGTAGCAAAGCGCAGCAGGCAGGCGCCGTAGCGCGTATTGAAGGCGGTGGTGCCGCCTGCGCCGTGGCCGGTGGTGGCTTCTGGCCGATCAATCAGCAGAAATGCCCCGAAACCTGCGCCCAAGCGCCGGAACGTCTCGGCGCGCTTTTCGGGTTCCGCCATGAAGGGATCATCGCGGAAATCCGCAACGGCCAAGCGTGTCCGCCCGGCCTTATCGGCGGCGGTCAGAAGCGCTTCCAACTCGGCAATCTGTGCATGCAGGCGATTATTGTTTTCGGCAAGCGTGCCATGGGCGGCAGGCGCAATCGCAATCACCACATCGGCAAGGCCTGCCTGGTTCAAAATCATCAGCGCATTCCAACCGCCACGGGATTGCCCCGCCACAACCACCTGCCGATACCCACGCCGGCGCAATTCCGCCAAATCATCGCGCAACCAATTCGCGGCGCGGCGCGCGCCATCGGCATTCGGTTCGCGGTCAAAGCGCCAAATATCGAAACCCGCATTATTGAAATGCCGGGTCCAGCTTTGCGGCTGGCGCCCGCGTAAATCTTGCAACCCTTGCTTGCCATGGCCAAAGACCAGCACGCCCTGCGCTTCTTGCGGACCCCACCAAATGAAGCGGTCATCAGGCAGCGTCGCATGATGGGGGGAAGTGATCGCAACATCTCCTGGTGGCGGATTGGGCGCCCATTCCCGCCCAGGCTTCACGATCGCCAGGTCACGCAGGGCTACGGAACAGGCGCCAGGCCCCGCGCGCTTTTCGCAATTTGTCAGCGCGGTCTGTTCTACAAACGCCGCGTCACCCCCGCCCGCCTGCCAGCCAAAAGCGCCATTTGGGCCGAAGGCCAGCGCGCGTGGCGTATTCAGGTTCAGGAAGCGCCGGACACTGGCATGGCTGGCTTCCGGCAGGCCCAATACCGCCGGCGCTTCCAGAATGGGGGGCGTCGGCGCTTGCGCATGGCTGGCCGGGGCTGCCGCCAGCCCGATCAGCGCCGCAAGCGCGACAATCAAGCCCTTCCAGCCCGCCCTGCACTACTCCCCAGAAACAAGAACAGATTTTCCCCATGCCGGGCCGCTGCCGCAAGCCCCGCTTGCCCTGGCTGCGCCTGGGGGGCATATCCTCCGCCCATCCGGCACTCGCCAAGGGAAAGAACATGCGCGTTAAAGATGTAAAGAAGGTCGTGCTCGCCTATTCCGGCGGGCTGGATACCAGCGTCATCCTGAAATGGCTGCAAACCAGTTATAAATGCGAAGTCATCACCTTCACGGCTGATCTTGGCCAGGGTGAGGAATTGGGCCCGGCGCGCGACAAGGCACTGCTGCTTGGCATCAAGCCCGAAAACATCTTCATGGATGATCTGCGCGAAGAATTCATCCGCGATTTCGTCTTTCCCATGTTCCGCGCCAATGCGCTGTATGAGGGGATGTATCTGCTGGGCACTTCCATCGCCCGCCCGCTGATCGCCAAGCGCCAGATCGAAATTGCCGAAGCCATGGGCGCTGATGCGGTGGCGCATGGCGCGACCGGCAAGGGCAATGACCAGGTGCGGTTTGAACTGAGCTACTACGCGCTGAAGCCGGATGTGAAGGTAATCGCCCCCTGGCGCGAATGGGACCTGACCAGCCGCACGCGCCTCATTCAATTCGCCGAAGAACACCAAATCCCGATCGCGAAGGATAAGCGCGGCGAAGCGCCCTTCAGCGTGGATGCCAATCTGTTGCATAGCAGCAGCGAAGGCAAAATCCTGGAAGAACCCTGGGATGCGCCGGATGAAATGGTCTGGCAGCGCACCATCAGCCCGATGGATGCGCCGGACCGCGCAACCGATATCACCATTGAATTTGAACGCGGCGATGCGGTTGGCATCAATGGCGAACGCCTGTCGCCCGCGACGTTGCTGACCAAGCTGAATGCGCTCGGCAAGGAAAACGGCATCGGGCGGCTTGATCTTGTCGAAAACCGCTTTGTCGGCATGAAATCCCGCGGCTGCTATGAAACCCCGGGCGGCACGATTCTGTATGTCGCGCATCGTGCCATGGAAAGCATCACGCTGGACCGCGAAGCAGCGCATCTGAAAGACAGCCTGATGCCGCGCTATGCTGAAATCATCTATAATGGTTTCTGGTTCGCGCCCGAACGGCGCATGCTGCAAGCCATGATTGATGAAAGCCAGAAAAGCGTCTCAGGCACGGTGCGGCTCAAGCTTTACAAGGGCAATACCATTGTCACAGGGCGGCAATCCCCCAATAGCCTCTATTCCATGAAGCATGTGACGTTTGAAGATGACCAGGGCGCTTATGACCAATTCGATGCCCAGGGCTTCATCAAATTGAATGCGCTGCGCCTGCGTCTTGGTGCCATGGCGGGCCGCAAGGGCGGGGCGCTGTAGGCCGCCTTCAAGCCAAGCCAGCAGACACAAAAAAAGCCCAGGAGGCCAAAACCTCCTGGGCTTTTTCATTGGGGCGGCCAAGCCGCCCCAATAAATCAGCTATGCGCCAACATCGCGAGCAGCAGTAGCGCGACGATATTGGTGATCTTGATCATCGGGTTCACCGCCGGGCCCGCCGTATCCTTATACGGGTCGCCAACAGTATCACCCGTCACCGCGGCTTTATGGGCTTCAGAACCCTTGCCGCCATGATGGCCGTCTTCAATGTACTTCTTCGCATTGTCCCAAGCGCCACCACCGGTGGTCATGGAAACCGCGACGAAGAAGCCGGTCACGATCACGCCCAGCAGCATCGCGCCCAACGCTTCGTAGGCAGCGGCCTTCCCGGCAATGGCATTGATGCCGAAATACACCACCAGCGGAGACAGCACGGGCAGTAG
>CAIMVB010000264.1 GCA_903844785.1 uncultured Rhodospirillales bacterium
AGGGCGCGGCAAAGTGCCACGCAGCTCAGCCCGAAGATCGGCGGCAGCAGGCGTGGTGCGGCGGCGCCGGGGGTGAAAGGGCCGCGCAGGCGAAGCCCGGCACGGCGGTAAAAGCCCGGCAGATCAAAGCCTGCATCCACCGGTAGGCGCGCCACCAGCAACCTGCCCGAAAGCGGGTCCAGCACGGTCCAGCCTTCCGCATCCTGGATGGCCGCGAAGCAATGGCGAAAGCCGCGCTTCAAGGGATAAAGCCATGGCTGATCGGCGCGGCCGCCGAAGATGATCCAGATGGATTGGGGCGAATCTTCAAGCCGCGCATGGGAAATGCGTGGCTTCATGCGACAATGCCCTTCACACGGAGCGGCCATTCCAGCCGATCCAAGGCTTCACGCCACAGCCGCCAATCATGTTTTTCGGAAGGGTAGCGTGGATCCGGCGCGGCGCCCCTTTCGCCCCAGATACGAAGAATGCGCGCATGGGTCAGGTCAATGCGGCGGTGACGATAAAGCCTATCGAGGCACTTCACCACATCATCCGGTTCGCAGGGGCGCTGCTTGTCGCCCTTGCCGGCAACAATGCGCGCACCATCGCGCCGCGCCATCAGCGCGGCCATGGTCCAGAACCAGGCTTCTTCGGCGGTATGGAAGGGCTCGGCCTGGCTGATTGAGGCAAAGCGGGGGCTGTAATGGGTCTTTTGTGCTGCGATCATGGGGGAAATCTCGCCTTTTGGTTGTGTAATGATGGTAAAATAACCGCAAAAATTGCTAACCGCAAGAGAAAAAAGGAAAACACACCTATTGAATTTTGACACAAGACCTAGGATATATTGCACATGAATCGGGGCCATATCTGGAATCGACCCCCCGCAGCCCTGCGGGTGAATGAGGAAGTTGCCCATGCGGCATGATGATGTTTGGCGCGCCTTGGATGCGCTGGCGGCGGAATACGGGCTTTCAGCTTCGGGCCTTGCGAAAAAGGCCGGGCTTGACCCGACAGCCTTCAATCCTTCGAAGCGCATTGGCGTGGATGGGCGGGCGCGCTGGCCCTCTACGGAAAGCATCGCCAAGGTTTTGGATGCGGTCGGCGCGCGGATGGAAGATTTCGCCGCCCTTGTCACCGGCGCTGCCGCGATTTCGCGTGGCGGGCGCACCGTGGTCAATCGCCGCATACCGCTGATCGGCCTGGCTCAGGCGGGTGGTGAGGGGTATTTCGATGATGGCGGCTATCCGGTGGGCGGCAGCTGGGATGAAATTTCTCTGCCGGAAATTGGTGATGCGAATGCCTATGCGCTGGAGATTTCCGGCGATTCAATGGAACCGGTGTTTCGTGATGGGGATGTGGTGATTGTCTCCCCCGCCGCGCCGGTGCGGCGCGGGGATCGTGTGGTGGTGCGCACGCGCAAGGGTGAAGTGATGGCCAAGGAATTGCGCCGGCATTCAGCCAAGCGGATTGATGTGGCAAGCCTTAACCCCGCACATCCCAGCTATAGTTTTGAATTGCCCGAAATCGCCTGGGTGCACCGGATTGTCTGGGCCAGCCAATAGTAGCTGCGTTAAGCGATAGTCTTGTTTGCCAGCCCAAAGGCGCCTTGCGCGAAGCGGCGCATATTGGCGCGGCGATCAGCGCTGCCGGTTTCAAGCGTAATCACACGTTCAATGCCCGGCCCAACCACGGCGATGCAGCTATGCCCGGCGGCATCGCCGTAACGATTGCCGGTGGGGCCTGCCGCGCCGGTTTCGGCCAATCCCCAATCGGCGCCAAGCTTTTCGCGCACGCGCCGCGCCAGCAAAAGCGCATAGGGTTCACTTGCCGAACGCATACCCGCCATATCGGCCGGCGTAATGCCAAGCAGTGCTTCGCGCGCTTGCGCGGTATAGATCACGCCGCCGCCGAGGAAATAGGCGGATGCGCCGGGCTCGGCGAGCAGCGCGGCAGAAATCAACCCGCCGGTTGAGGATTCCGCCACCGCAATGCGTTGGCGCTTGGCCTTCAAGGCTGCGCCCAGCGCCGCCGCTGAAATATGCAATTCTTCCATGCTGAAATTCCTTCACCCGCCGAAGATGTGTTTCCAATAGCGATGCGTCACCGCCAGCGCCACCAGCCCGCAGGCTGCCATCAGCGCGGTGGCGATGGGCGCGCCCAGCAATTCGGCAGCAATGCCAAGGCCAACAAAACCAATCGGCCCCATGCCGATGCAAACTGAAAGCAGGCCAAGCACGCGGCTACGCAATTCCACCGGTGTTGCCAGATAAATCAGCGTGGGCTGCATGATGCCAAAGCCCGAACCACCAATGCCAACAAGAATAAGCGCAAGCCCCGCAAGCCAGGGATTGGGGATCATGGCGAAGGCAATCACCATCACCATGTAGAGCGTGACACCGCCCAGATAGCAGCGCCGATAAAGTGCGGGCCCGATGAAAAGCGTGATCAGCACCGCGCCCAATAGCGCGCCCACGCCATCCATGCTGGCCAGAATACCAACCCCTTCCGGCCCCAAGGCCAATTGATCCTTGCCGATCACTGGGATCATGCTCGTGAAGGGCCAGCCGAATAAATTGTAGATCAGCGTGATCATCAAGGTCCCACTCAAGCGCTTATCGGCGCGCACGGCGGCAAGGCCTTCAGCGATACGGGCCAGCACGGGGGCGGGTTGGCTGGCCGTGCTGCGCGCTGTTTGGGGTAGCAGGATCGCCGCGATCAGCGCTGGCAAATAGAGCAATGTGGCCAGCACGAAAGTGCCATCCAGCCCCAGCAGCGCCAGCAGCACGCCCCCCAGTGTTGGCCCCAACATACGGCTGGCATTGCTGGTGCCGACATCAATGGACATCGCAGCCCCCATGCGGGAAGGCCCGACCACGGCGCCAATCATGGCCCGGCGCACGGGATTATCCGCCGCCCAACCGATGCCATTGACGAAGGAAGCAACGGCCAAATGCCAAACTGCGATCAGGTCAAGCAAAGCGAGCAGCGCAATCACGGTGGATGCCAAGATTTGCATGACCAGGATCAGGATCTGCACGCGGCGCAGATCCATCCGCTCCGCCGCCGCGCCCAGAAAGGCGCCAAACAACCCCATGGGCAGAAGCCTGAGCATGGTCAGCATGGCAACAATAAAGGCGGAACCCGTGGCGTTATAGGCAAAAACACCCACCGCCAGCATTTCCAGCCAGCGCACCACAAAAATGGAAAGCCCAACCATCCAGAGCCGACGAAAATCGCGCTCCTGAAACAGGCTTCGCCAATGGGTTTCGGTCAGCGCCACGGCGCCTTGCCTATCTGGTGCAATCGGCCGGGATGAACCCGGCCGATCCCAAAATCACAAACCCGCCTGAGAGACGAATTTGGTGTTGAGGTAGGCTTCAATCGCCTCAAGCCCACCTTCCGAGCCATAGCCGGAATCCTTGATGCCGCCGAAGGGCACTTCCGGCAAAGCAAGGCCAAGGTGATTGATCGTCATCATGCCGCTTTCCACACGCGCCGCCACCGCATTGGCGGTTTTCGCGGAACGGGTGAAGGCGTAGGATGCCAGGCCATAGGGCAGGCGGTTTGCTTCTTCCACCACCTCATCCAAATCCTTGAAGCGGGAGATCATCGCCATGGGGCCGAAGGGTTCTTCATTCATGGCGCGGGCATCTTTCGGCACATCGGTCATGACGGTGGGCTCATAGAAATAGCCCTTATTGCCGATGCGCTTGCCGCCGGTATGCACCTTGCCGCCTTTGGATTGTGCATCCTGCACCATCATCTCCACCCAAGGCACGCGGCGATCATGCGCGAGCGGACCCATGGTGGTATCCGCCGCCATGCCATCGCCCACCTTCAAGGTTTTGGCGAAGGCCACGAATTTTTCGACGAAGCCATCATAAAGTTCTTCCTGCACCAGGAAGCGCGTGGGGCTCACGCAAACCTGGCCCGCATTGCGGAATTTGGCGAAAGCCAGCGTCTTGGCCGCCAGATCAAGATCGGCATCATTGAAGACAATCGCCGGCGCATGGCCACCCAATTCCATTGTCACGCGCTTCATATGCTGGCCGGCAAGTGCCGATAATTGCTTGCCGACCGGGGTGGACCCGGTGAAGGTCACTTTGCGGATGATCGGATGCGCGATCAGATAGGATGAAATCTCCGCCGGCACGCCATAGACAAGATTGGCCACGCCAGCCGGAAGCCCGGCATCAATGAAGGCGCGGATCAATTCAGCCGGCGATGCCGGGGTTTCTTCCGGGGCCTTCACAATGATGGAACAGCCCGTGGCAACCGCGGCAGAGAGTTTCCGCACCACCTGGTTGATCGGGAAATTCCACGGCGTGAAGGCGGCGACGGGGCCGACCGGTTCCTTGACCACAAGCTGATAAATGCCCTCAGCCCTGGCGGGCACCACGCGGCCATAGGCGCGGCGGGCTTCTTCCGCGAACCAATCAATAATGTCGGCGGCGGACATCACTTCCACCTTCGCCTCACCAAGCGGTTTGCCTTGTTCCTGTGTCATCAGCCGCGCAATGTCATCAGCGCGGGCGCGCACCAGATCAGCGGCCTTGCGCATCAGCTTGGAACGGTCATAGGCCGAGACCTTCTTCCAGATGGCAAAACCCTTTTCGGCGGCGGCGAGCGCCTCATCCAGATCAGCCTTTTCGGCATGGGCCACGGTGCCGATCACTTCCTCATTGGCCGGGTTCAGCACATTGATGGTTTTGCCACTGCGCGCGGCGCGCCATTCGCCATTCACGTGCAATTGGACATTGGGGTAGGTCATGCGGG
>CAIMVB010000265.1 GCA_903844785.1 uncultured Rhodospirillales bacterium
GCTTTATGCGCTACCACATGCAGGCATCCAAAATGATTTAGTTGATGTTGAGCTTCTGCATGCAGGACAATTCGCTGATGATGTCGCGGCGCGGATCGGTGTGCCGGGTTTTGATATGCTGAAGGTTGATACGGAAGGCGCAGAAGTGCCCATCCTGCAGGCCATGGGTCACAGGCTGGCCTCTATCACAACAATATTCCTTGAGTTTCACAGTCTTGAGGATCGCCGCGTTATTGAGGCGATGCTCGCGCCAAGCCATGATCTGCGCAGCGAGGGTTGGGATGCACCGGATCGTGGCTCGTTGACCTATCTCCGACGCAGTATCTGAACGCGTATTGGATATCCCCTGCATTGATTGCAGGTGTGGCTGCAACAAATCGCGTTCAGTAAATTTTCGCTCAAAGCTGCTCGATGGCTATTCTGCCAAGCGATCAAGACCCGCGATAGGTCGCGTAACTCCAGGGCGAACACAGCAGGGGCACATGGTAATGCCCCTGGCCCGCTGATAAACCAACCGCCAGCGTCACCACATCCAGATAGGGCACCTCCGCCCCCTGGCCGTGGGCGCGGAAATAATCCGCGACCGCGAAGCGCAATTCATAGCGCCCGGCCTGGAATTCAACCGCACTCATCAGCGGGCCGTCGGTACGGCCATCGGCATTGGTGCGCTTGGAGGTCACCAGGACCGGCGCGGGGTCCATGCGCCAAAGCTCTACCACCATGCCCTCAGCTGGGATGCCGTCCGCGGTATTCAGCACATGCGTCGAAAGGGAACCGGGTCCGCTGCGGGCCATGGTGTTTTCCTTCAATCCAAGGGCGCGCCGACGGCGACCCACGCGATCAGCTTGGCGCGTTCTTCCGGGGCGATTTCAGTCATATTGCCGGGGGGCATGGCTTCAGTCTGCACCTGCTGGCGCATGGAAGCCGCCCAGCGGCGGATTTGCGCCGGGCTTTCCATGATCACGCCCTTGGGCGCGGCGGCAATGCCCTCAAAGCTTGGGCGGGCAGCGTGGCAGGTGGCGCAGCGCGCGGCGACAATGGCCTGCACCTCCGCGAAGGGGGGCACCTCGGCGATGGCGTAATCCTGCTTGCCGGATTGCACGATGAAAAACGCTGCCACCATGGCCGCCACCGCCCCGGCGGGCAGCCAAAGCGCGTTCCGCCCCTGTTGGCGCATCACGAAATATTGCCGCACCAAGGCCCCTGCCAGCCCAATCACCAGCAAAATCAACCAGTTCAGCGGGTGCTGCCAGGTCATGGGGTAATGCGGTGAGATCATGATGAAAATCACCGGCAGCGTCAGATAGGTGTTGTGCACACTCCGCTGCTTGCCCCAGCGGCCATATTTCGGATCAGGCGTGGCGCCCGCACTCATGGCCGCGACCATTTTGCGCTGGCCGGGGATGATCACCATGGCGACATTGGCGACCATGATGGTGCCGGTCATGGCGCCGACCTGCAAAAAGGCGCCGCGGCCCGAGAAGATTTGACAGGAAACATAGGCCACCACGGCCAGCGCCACGGCGCCGATTACGCCCAAAAGCGCCTCATTTTCCCCGAGCTTCGAACGGCAGACCAGATCGTAAGCCACCCAGCCGCCCACCAGCATGCCGGCGCTGATGCCAATGGCCTGCCAGGGGGAAAGGGGCATAACGGACGGGTCAATCAAATAGCTGGATGCCTGGCCCCAATAGATCAGTACGAAAAGCGAAAAGCCGCTGATCCAGGTCCAATAGGCTTCCCATTTGAACCAATGGAGCTTCTCCGGCAGCTTTTCCGGCGCCAGAAGGTATTTGCGCTTGTAATAAAACCCCCCGCCATGCACCGCCCATTGCTCACCGCGGACCAGTGGGTTTCCATCCGCTGGTGGGTCAAGCTGATTATCCAATGAAATGAAATAGAAGGACGCCCCAATCCAGGCGATGCCCGTGATCAGGTGCAGCCAGCGTATGGCTAGATTGACCCATTCAGAGAGGGCGGCGAAATCCATCTTCTATCCCAGGCAAAAGGCTTCTGTTGCAGTGCCACAATGCGTCGCAAGATGCGATTACGGCAAGGGCAAAGCTGCGCGGGGCGGATTTGCCCTTGAAACTGAGCCGAATGAGGCGCAGGAGCCGCCTTCATGAGCCCCTCCCGCCTCTCCCTCCCCAAGGACAAGATCAAGATCCTGTTGCTTGAGGGCATTTCCGATAGCGCTGTCGAGCTTTTGGCCGATGCTGGCTATCGATCCGTCAAACGCGAAAGCAAGGCGCTGGATGGCGCCGTGCTGGCCCGCGCGCTGAAGGGCGTGCATGTGCTTGGTATCCGGTCGCGCACCCAGGTGACGGAAGAAGTGCTGGCGGCGGCGGATAGGCTGATCACCATTGGCTGTTTTTGCATCGGCACCAACCAGGTGGCGTTGGAAGCGGCGGCGGTGCGCGGCATTCCGGTATTCAATGCGCCATTTTCCAATACGCGGTCGGTCGCGGAACTGACGCTTGGCGAAATCATCATGATGATGCGCGGCGTGTTTCCGAA
>CAIMVB010000266.1 GCA_903844785.1 uncultured Rhodospirillales bacterium
GCCCGAAACCGCCCCTCGGCGCAGGCTGCGCCCCGAAACGCCAAGTGGAGAGTCGGCAATGAATGGTGCGGAAAGCCTGGTCCATACACTCATAGGTAGTGGGGTTGATGTATGCTTCTCCAACCCAGGCACGAGTGAGATGCATTTCGTGGCAGCCTTGGACCGGATACCGGGCATGCGCTGCGTGCTGGGCCTGCAGGAAAATGTCGTGACCGGGATGGCGGATGGCTATTGGCGCATGGCGGAAAAGCCCGCCTGCACGCTGCTGCATTGCGGGCCTGGTTTGGCGAATGGCCTGGCCAATCTGCATAATGCGCGCCGGGCGCGGTCTGGCATTGTGAATATCACGGGCGATCACGCGACATATCACCGCCCCTATGATGCGCCTTTGACCGCCGATACCGAAGGCTTCGCCCGCGGCGTTTCTGCCTGGGTGCGGACTTCAACCGATTCCACCAAGGTGGGCGCCGATGCGGCCGTGGCCGTGCAAGCGGCGCGCACCTCGCCGGGGCAGATCGCAACCCTGATCCTGCCCGCCGATACCGCCTGGAATGATGGCGGCGTGGTGGCGGCGGCCCTGCCTGTGCCATCGGTGCCGGAAGCGGACCCACATGCCATTCGCAATGCCGCGCGCATTCTGCGTGAGAAGAAGAATGTGCTGATCCTGCTGGGTGGGCCGAGCCTCAGGGAAGGCGCGCAGCTTCACGCTTACCGCATTGCGCAGGCCACCGGCGCGCGGCTGCTGGCCGAGGGCTCAAACGGCCGCACGCAGCGTGGCCGCGGGCGCATCGCGCTTGAACGCGTGCCCTATTACGTGGACCAAGCGGTGGATGCGCTGAAATGGGTGGAGCATCTGATCCTGGTGAATGCCAAGGCGCCGGTCGGCTTCTTTGGCTATCCGGGCAAGCCTTCGCTGCATTACCCGCCCAATGCCGAAGTGCATGTACTGACGCGCTATGAACATAATGCCGAAGTTGCCTTGGCCGCGCTGGCCGAGGAATTGAACGCACCCGCCATCGCCATCCCGGATCGTGGCCCGCGCCCTGAAGTGGTGCGTGGTGCGCCAACGCCGGAAGGGCTTGCGCGCGTACTCGGTGCGCTGATGCCGGAAGGGGCGATCATTGCCGATGAGAGTGTTTCCTATGGCCGCGGCTTCTTCCCCGAAACGCATAACGCGCCGCCGCATGATTGGTTGCAGATCACGGGTGGCGCCATTGGCTGCGGCATGCCTTTGGCAACAGGCGCGGCGGTGGGCGGTGGTGGCCGGCGCGTGATCAATATGCAGGCCGATGGTTCGGCGATGTATACCGTGCAATCACTTTGGACGCAGGCGCGCGAAAAGCTGCCGGTGACAACCGTGATCATTTCCAACCGCAAATACGCAATCCTGCTTGGCGAATACCGCAATGTCGGCGCCAATCCGGGCCGTACCGCGATGGATATGATGGATCTTGGCAATCCTGATATCGGCTGGGTGAAAATGGCGGAAAGCATGGGTGTGGAAGCCGCGCAGGCAACCACGCTTGATCAGGTGGCTGATCTCATGAGCCAAAGCTTCGCCCGTCCGGGCCCCTTCCTCATTGAATTGGTGGTGTGAACATGGATATGCAACTTGCCGGCAAGCGCGTGCTTGTCACGGGTGGATCAAAAGGCATTGGCCTGGCTTGCGCGGAAGCCTTCGCGCGGGAAGGCTGCGATGTGGTGCTGACGGCGCGTGATGCGGCGGCGCTTTCCGCAGCAGCGGATAAGGTGCGCGCTTTGGCGCAGGTGCGGGTTGAAACCCTCGCCGCTGATCTTTCGCGCGTTGAAGAACGCGAAAGGCTGCATGCGGCTTTCCCGGATATTGATGTGCTGGTGAATAATGCGGGGGCCATTCCTTCCGGGCGCTTGCAGGATATTTCCATCCAGCGCTGGCAGGAAGCCTGGAGCCTGAAGGTGTTTGGCTATATTCACCTGTGCCAGCTTTATCTGCCGGCGATGGAAGCGCGCAAGGCGGGTGCTGTGGTGAACATTATCGGCATGGCGGGACGTTCACCCAAGGCCGGCTATATTTGCGGCGGCGCGGGCAATGCTTCGCTGATCGCTTTCACCCAAGCCTTGGGTGCGGCGACGCAGGCGAATGGCGTGAAGGTTGTCGGCATCAATCCGGCCGTGACCAAGACCGACCGCATGATCACCCAGGCGCGGGTCAATGCGAAGCTGAAATTCGGCGATGAGGAACGCTGGGCGGAAACCATCACCGGCCTGCCCTTCAACCGCCCGATTGAATCAGCTGAGATTGCTGATCTGGCCGTATTCCTGGCGAGCCCCCGTGGCGTTTATGTGAATGGCACGGTGGTGGATGTGGATGGTGGCGGGATGTGGCGCGGCTGATTAGCTGCGCTATTTCTTCCAGGGTGTGCGCTGCCACATTTGACCATAGGCAGCGTATTGCTCATCCACAAAGCCGCGCATGGTTGTGCGGTTCATGTGCCGCACGATCAGGAAATCCCGTTCCGCAATGGCGCGGAAATCCGGATCTTCAGCCGTGCGGCGTACTGCTTCTTCCCAGCGCGCCAGAATAGGTTCCGGCGTTGCCGCCGGCAGGGCAAAGCCGCGTGCTGAACCCGCTGCCAGCGGAAAGCCGGCCTCGGCCACCGTTGGCAAATCCCCCGCCTTGTCCCAGCGCTGCTTTTCCATGAGTGCCAGCACGCGGAGACTCCCTTGCAGATGCGCGCGCACGGTCAGGCTGACGGTGGAAATGGATCCCACCACATGCCCACCCTGGACCAATTGCATGGCCTGACCCGCGCCCGTGGTGGGCAGCCAAGTGAAGCGCACGCCTGAGGCGTTTTCCAATTGCATCAGTGCCAGATGCGGTGCGCTGCCAATGCCCGCACCGGCCATGGTGATTTCCTCAGGCTTGGCGCGGGCGGCTTCAAGCAGATCGGTCAGGCTGCGATAGGGTGAATTGGGGGCGACGAAAATCGTATAGGGTTCATCGGTCAAAAGCCCGACATAGGCGAAGCTTTCCACACGATAGCGCGGCGTATTGTCGTAAAGCGCGGTCACCAGTGCAGGCAGGGAAACCAGGGCCGCAATGCGCCCATCGGCCGGCGCGGCCGAGACCTCATTCAACATGATCATGCCGCCAGCGCCGGGGCGATTGACCACAATAATCTGCTGCCCGCCGAGGTATTTTTCGAGGAAAGGTGCCGCCATGCGCGCGGCGAGATCAATATTCCCGCCTGGCGTGAAGCCCACCATGATCTGGATTGGCCTTTCCTGCGCCTGCGCCTTGAGTGCCGGTGCGGCCAAGCCTGCCGCCAGCATTGCGCGCCTGCCGAACATGCCGAAGCCTCCCCACTTTGGTTCGGATGAATTACAGCGCGGCTTACCGGTGCTGGGCAAGGAAAAAACTTGCGCATTGGCGGGCATGATCTAGTCTTTGGCTATCCAGGCTGCGGAGACCGCCATGCTGCGCTTCAGCAATTTCCTTTTTCCCGAAAGCCGCGATCCCTCCGGCGATCAGCGCGTGATTGCGGAAAGCGTCGCGGAGGCCAAGCTTTGTGATGAGCTTGGCGTTGAAGTGCTGTGGCTTGCTGAACATCACTTTGATGGCAATTGCGCCTATGTGGACCCGGTGACTTTCGCCGCTGCCGTGCTTTCCGCGACCAAGCGCATCAAGGTGGGTTTTGCGGTGGCGCAGGTATCGCTGCATCACCCGATGCGGCTTGCCGAGCAAATGTCGCTTTTGGATAATCTTTCCGGCGGGCGGGTGATTGTCGGGCTTGGGCGCGGCACGGCCTATAATGTCTATGAATACCAGGGCTATGGCATCCCGGCGGAAGAAGCGCTGGAACGTTATGAAGAAGCCGAAGGCATCATGCTGCAGGCCTGGACCAGCCCGAATGGTTTTCAGCATAAGGGCAAGTTCTGGGATTTGAACGTGCCGCGGCTTCGCCCCGCGCCCTTTACCAAGCCGCATCCTTACGTGATCCGCGCTGCATCAAGTGAAGATGGCGCTTTGCATCTGGCGCGGCGCGGCCTGCCATTCCTCATGAATGTGCAATCGCTGGAAACCACCCAAAAGCGCCTGGCCGCCTATCGCACCACGCTGGCGGAAGCAGGTTTCGATGCCGCGCATATCGCGCATTGCCTTGATGAAAGCTGGGTCTGGCGCAATGTGGTGGTGGCCGACACTGATGAGGAAGCGCGCCGCATCGCGATCCCGGCTTTTGAAGCCATGCAGGCGCAGCGCAAGGCCATGCGAGAGAAGATCTATGCCGAACAAGGCGTGATCATGAAAAAGGAAACTGCGCCGCCCGCGCGCACCAATCCCGAACACGCGTTGATTTGCGGCGCACCCGAAACCGTGGCGGCGCGCATGGCGGAAATTGAAGCCACGGGTGTTGGCGGCGTGATCTGTTCCTTCCGCCTGGGCCCCATGAGTGCGGCGCAGACCAATAATTCCATCCGCCTTTTCATGGAAAACGTGGCGCCACGCTTTCGCGGGCCGATGCAACAGGCAGCGGAGTAAGCCTGCGCGGCGTGTTACAAAATAGGGGGGAGGAGTGAGATGCGTTTTCAGAACAAGATCGCAATCATCACCGCGGCAGCCAGCGGCATTGGCCGCGCCAGCGCCGATATCATGGCTGCCGAAGGCGCGCTGGTGGTGATGGTGGATAAGGATGAGGCGAAGCTTGCCAATGCAGTCGCGGCCATCAATGGCAGTATCGCCGCGCATGGCGGCGCTGCGGAGGCCATGCCCGCCGATGCCCTGGATGAGGCGCAGGTGAATGGCCTGATCGCAGATGTTGCGCGCCGGCATGGCCGCATTGATATCCTGGTGAATGCGGTGGGTGGCAGCACCATCATCGCCGATCCCGCCGCCACCACGGAAAAACTGAGCTTCCAGGAATGGCAGGCGCTACTGCATTTCAATCTGACTGGTACTTTCCTGTTCACCCATGCTGTGCTGCCAGTGATGCAGCGGCAGAAAGCCGGCAAGATCGTCAACCTCGCTTCCATCGCGGGGCGTGGTCTTAGTGAGGCGAGTTCCTCCGCCTATGCTGCCGCGAAAGGCGGCATTGCGGCCTTCACAAAGAAGCTTGCCATGGAACAAGGGCAGCATGGCATTAATGTGAATGCTATTGCGCCGGCCACCACGCTCACGGAACGCATCGGCCCGCGTTGGCATCAAAAGCCGCCCGAAGAACGCGAAGCCGATATCAACCGCACGCCGCTCCGCCGCATGGGGCTGGCAAGCGATCAGGCGAAGGTCCTGTGTTTCCTGGCATCATCAGATGCGGATTTCGTCACTGGCCTCACCATTGATGTGACCGGGGGGATTTGATCATGGCGGAGAAGATCGGTTTTGTCGGGCTCGGCGCGATGGGTGAGCCTATGGCGCGCAATCTGCTGAAGGCCGGCTTTGGCCTGGTGGTGCATGATATAGATGCGCGCAAGGTGCAGGCGCTGTCGGAAGCGGGCGCAGAGGTTGCCCATGCGCCTGAAGCCATTGCGCGGCAATGCGCGCATTCCATCTGCATGGTGGAAACCACGGCACAAGCGGAATCCGTAATCCGAGGCTTCGCCGCTGGCGCCGCGCCCGGGCATACCGTGATTTGCATGAGCACGGTGGATGTCACTGCACTGCGTGCGCTGGGTGAGGAACTTGCCGCCAAGGGTATCATGCTGCTGGATGCGCCCGTTTCAGGTGGCACCAAGGGTGCTGCTGCCGGCACGCTTTCGGTGATTTGCGGCGGCCCCGAAAAGGCCTTCGCCGCCTGTGAGGGTATGTTTCGCGCCATGGGCGCCAATGTTTTTCACATGGGTGATCTTGGTGCGGGCCTTGCCATGAAGCTCATCAACAACATGCTGCTGCAAATCCAGGTGGTGGCGATTGCGGAAGGCATGGTGCTGGGCGCCAAGGCTGGGCTTGACCCCCAGCGTGTGATTGATGTGCTGCGCGTCAGC
>CAIMVB010000267.1 GCA_903844785.1 uncultured Rhodospirillales bacterium
AGGAATTTCTTGTACATCTCGCCAGCCCAGATCGCGTCATCCGTATCCGTGATCAATTGGCGATTGGCGTTGATCATGTCGCGCTGCGCGGTGCCAAGCAGATAGGTGGACCACAGCACCACATTGGCGTTCTTCAAGCCGCGCCCAACATGGCCATAGATCTGGCGCGATGGGTCGGTCAGCGCGCGGGCGGCTTCGAACATGCCATCAAAGGTTGTCGGCACCGCGATATTCTTCGCCGCCAGCAATTCCTTGTTGTAATAGAGAATGAAGTAATCCGCGAAAGCCGGCAGCGAATCCATCCGCCCATCGGATTGCGTCGCGTATTGCACCATGCCGGCGCCGAAATCGGCAAAATCAAAATCCGGCGCGGTGATGGAAGCATCGGCGATCAGCGCCTTGATATCAGTATTCCATTTTGCCTTGCCGACTTGCCGCTTATTCACATGAAGGCTGAGTTCCGCGACATCAAAGGAAGGCCTGCCAGAGGCATATTCAACGATAATCTTCTGGCGATGCTGCTGTTCCGGCACCACTTCAATGCCGCAGCGAATGCCGGTCAGGTCTTCGAATTCCTTATTATTGCGTTGCAGCAACAAGCCGCGCGGCGATGTTTGCAACGTGACTTCAATGCGTTCACCCGCGAAGCGCTTCCAATCGAAGCGGCTTTGCGCATTGGCTTGCCGCACAAAGGCGGGCGCGCCGAGCAAGGCTGCAGTTGCGCCAAGCGCCTGGCGGCGCGTGAAGTTGTTGGCCATTCAAGGACCCTCCCATTTTCGGGCGGCTTGGGTGCCGCCCTGTTCCTGGCATGATCCTTCCCGTAACCGCGCCACTCTGCAAGCAGGGAATTAAACCGCTTCCCGCCGCAGGGCCTCCAGCACTGCCGGATCGGTGATGGGGCTGGTGTCCCAAGGCGGCGGCGGGGGTGGGTCTAGCGTCTCAAACACCGTGGAGAGTTCGATATTTCCGGCATCCGCCGGGCGCGGATAGGGGGTCGGGTCCGCTGCTCCCGGTATTTTGGGCCGGCCAATGCCGATGAAAAAATCCTCAAGCCCCGCCGGGATCAGCAGCCAAAGGAAGCGGAAGGGATGCGCGCCATCATTGATGAAGCCATGCCGGCTATGCGGCGGCGCCACCATGAAGCTGCCGGTCGGGATGCGCCGCACTACGCCATCCACTCGCCCCAGCGCTTCCCCGGCCACCACCCAGAAAATCTCGGTCTGGGCGGGGTGGGCGTGTTCGCGGATTTTGCCAAGCGGCGGCAATTCCTGAAGCCCCGCCGAAAACCCCGCCGGCATGCCGGCAATCCGCGGCGACGTCAGGACCTCAATCCAGCCATTGGCAGGCTGCGGCTGCCAATGCTGCGCCCCGCCCCCCGGCGGGATGAGAACAAAACCACCGGGCTCGGACATAGGCTTTCCTTTCAATACGGCCGGGTCAATGCAATCGAGGACGTTTCAGAAATTGCGCCCGGTCGGCGGAGGTGATGGTCACATCCCGCCGCGCCTTGCCGCGACTGACCTGCAAATGGACATTGCTGCCCGCAGGCCCAATCGCCCAGATGGCGCGCCAGAAATCGGCCAATTCGCCCACCTCAGCGCCTTCCACCGAAATGATGCGGTCCCCATTACGGAGCCCCGCCGATTCGGCCGGGCCGCTTGGGGCGAGGGAAGCAACCGAAATCCCCTCCTCATCCTCAGTCGCGTAAAGGCCTAGCCACGGGCGCGCTGGGCCAGGGCGGCGGCCCTGGGTGATGAGGTCATCCAGAACGGGGGTCAGTTGATGCACCGGCACAACCATATTGAGATCAAGCCGGCGCCCTTCTTCGCCCTGCTGCAGGATCAAGGAACCCACGCCCACCAGCTTGCCATCAGGGCCGAATAGCCCGGCGCCGCCCCAGGAAGGATGGGCAGGCGCGATAAAAAGCGCATCTTCCATCAGATATTCCCAATAGCCGGCGAAGGGCTGGCGCGCGACGAGCTTGCCCGCCACCGCATGGGCACGGCCGCCTGCGGCTGCCATCACCGTCGCGGCACCAATCTTAAGGCCAGCGCTATCACCAAAGGAGGCTGGGTTGAGATTGATTTTGCCGAGCGCTTGCACCAGGGCAAAGCCGGTTTCCTGATCAACCGCCAGCGTATGGCCGGCCACGGCACGGCCTTCGGCGGTGGTAATCCAAATGGTTTCAGCCTCGCTCACCAAATAGCCCATGGTCAGCACCAGCCCATCGCCAATCAGCACACCGCTGCCTTCGCGTTCCGTGCCAAGCACCCGGGCCGTAAAGGCATCGGGCGGGACCTGGCTGCGCAAGCCCACCACGGCGCGATAGGCCTGATCCAAATCGAAGCCATGCTCCGTCGGGTCGGGCTGCAAATGCTCGGGGATGTCCCAGTCTTCTTCCGCCATGATGTCTCGGCTCAGTGGATCAGCCTTCTATAACACAGGCTTTGTAACAGGTCAGGCTACCGGATTTGGCAGCGGCGCCAAGGCCGGGCAGGATAATATTGTCTTGCCCCCAATCGCCGGGGCAAAGGGGGGAATGATGTTGTTGCGCTGGGTTTTGTCCGTGTCGGTCCTATTATTGGCCCAGTTGGCGCCGGCCAGCGCTTACCCAGAAAGGCCCATTCGCGTCATTGTGCCCTATGCGGCGGGCGGGGCGACAGATGTAGTGGCCCGCGTTCTGGCGGAAGCCATAGCGCCGTTTTTGCCCCAGCCCATGATTATCGAAAATCGCGGCGGCGCTGGCGGCATGGTGGGGGCGGAAGTTGTGGCGCGCGCCCCCGCCGATGGGCATACAGTGCTGTTCAACAATACCGGCCATGCCGCTTTGCGCGTGCTGGTGCCCAACCCGCCGGTTGACCCCATCACCAGTTTGCAGGCGATTGCGGTGGTGGCTGAATCGCCCATTGTCATGCTGGTCGCGAATAATGTGCCGGCCAATAATCTGCGCGAATTCACCGCACTGGCGCAGGCGCGGCCCGGGCAATTGGATTATGGCAGTTCGGGCGGTGGCGGCATTCTGCAAATGGCCGCGCTGCTTTATCTGAAGGCAACCGGTGTGCAGTTGAATGAAGTGCCCTATCGCGGTGGTGCGCCCGCGACACTTGATCTTGCCGCAGGGCGCATTGCCATGATGTTCGATGCTGGGCTCACGGGGTTTCAAACCGCGCGCGGCAATCAGGCCCGCGCCTTTGCCGTGACCACGCCTCAGCGCAATGCCGCCAATCCTGATGTGCCCACTTGGCGCGAAGGCGGCGTGGATGCGGAAATGAGCGTCTGGCAGGCGGTTTTAGTCCCCGCCGCCACACCGCGTGAGAGGCGCGATACGCTGAATGCCGCCATCAATCGCGCCCTTGGTCAGGAAGCCCTGCGCAAGCGCCTGGCTGATCTTGGCGCGGATCGGATCCTGACCTTGAATGTCGCCGAAAGCGAAGCCTATCTGGCCGCCGAAGTGGCGCGTTGGGAAGCGCTGCTGAAGCGCTGAGTGATGCTGCAGGAATTACCAGAGGCCATCGCCGCCGGGCTTGCCGCCATGGGGCTGCTCTCGCCCGGTCAGCGCGCACAGGGTGAAGCGCTAGCGGGCGGTGTTTCTTCCGATATCTGGCGCCTGAGCCTGCCCGATGGGCGCGATATTTGCGTCAAACGCGCGCTGCCCAAGCTGAAGGTCGCCGCCGATTGGCGCGCCCCAGTGGTGCGCAATATCTATGAGGCGCGCTGGCTGGCCGAGGCGGATCGCGCGCTGCCTGGCGCGGTGCCCAAGCTGCTGGGGCAGGATGAGGCAACGGGTTGCCTCGCCATGGCATTCCTTTCGCCGGAGGATTACCCGGTCTGGAAGGCGCGCCTCAGGGATGGCCATGCCGATGCCGGTTTTGCTGGTGAAGTCGGGCGGCGCATTGCGGCCATCCACGCCCATGCCGCCCTGCATCCCACGCTGGCCGAAGCTTTCCCGACCGATGAGATTTTCCACGCCATCCGCCTGGAACCCTATTTGCTGGCCACCGCGCGGGCGCATCCGGATTTGGCGAGCGTGTTGGAAGACATCGCGGCGGTGACAGCACGCAGCAAGCGCACGCTGGTGCATGGCGATGTCAGCCCGAAGAATATCCTATGTGGCCAAGCGGGGCCGGTATTTCTGGATGCGGAATGCGCCTGGTGGGGCGACCCGGCCTTCGATCTCGCCTTTTGCCTCAATCATCTTTTGCTGAAATGCCTTTGGACGCCCAAGGCCAGCGCCGGTTTCATGGCCTCCTTTGAAGCGCTCGTGGCGCGTTATCTGGCGGGCATCACCTGGGAAACGCCGGATGCGCTGGAAGCCCGCGCGGCGCGGCTATTGCCGGGGCTTTTCCTGGCGCGGGTGGACGGTAAAAGCCCGGTCGAATACCTGACCGAAGAACATGACAAAAACCGCGTGCGCCGCGTGGCGCGCGCCTTATTGACCAGGCCCGAGGATCGTCTGCTGGCGGTGCGCGCGGCCTGGGGGGAAGAAATCGGCGCATGAGCAGCACCATCATCACCGCCATTCGTGGCCGTCGCGTTTGGGACAGCCGGGGCCGCCCGACAGTGGAGGCGGAAATCACCCTGGCGGGTGGCGCCTCTGGCCGCGCCATCGCCCCCGCCGGCGCCAGCACCGGCAGCGGTGAAGCTTTGGACAAGCGCGATGGCGGCGCGGCCTTTGGCGGTTATGACGTGACGGGCGCGGTGGATGCGGTGAACCGCGAATTGGCCCCTGCCCTGCTGGGCATGGATGCCGCGGCGCAAGCCGCTTTGGACGCGCGCTTGATCGCGCGCGATGGCACGCCGCAAAAAACCCGGCTTGGCGCCAATGCAACGCTCGCCGTTTCCATGGCGGCTGCCCATGCGGCGGCGGCGGCTTCGGGCCTGCCGCTTTGGCGTTATTTGGGTGGCGATGCGCCGGATACGCTGCCCTTGCCGCAAATCCAGATTCTGGGCGGCGGCGCCCATGCCGGGCGGCGCGTGGATATTCAGGATTTTCTGGTGATGTGCCCGGCCGCCACCAGCTTTGCCGAGGCTTTGGATTGGACCGCCGAGGTCTATCGCGCCGCCGGTGCCATTATGAAGCAGCGCGGGCTATTGCAGGGTGTGGCAGATGAAGGTGGCTGGTGGCCGGCCTTCACCGCCAATGAACAAGCTTTGGAAACCCTGGTTGCCGCCATCGAAAAAGCCGGCTTCGCGCCGGGGCGCCAGGTGGCGATTGCGCTCGACATCGCGGCGACGGATTTCGGCGAGGGCGGGCGCTACAAGCTTGGCCTGGAAGGCCGAGAGCTTGGCACGGATGAGATGATCCGCATGTTGCTCGGCTGGATCGCCGCCTATCCCATTGCCTCCATTGAAGACCCCTTGGCCGAAGATGACGCGGCGGGCTTTGCCGCCTTCACCCGCGAAGTGGGCGGGCGCATCCAAGTGGTGGGCGATGATTTCCTGGTAACGGATGCGGCGCGGGTGCGGCGTTCGGCGGCGATTGGTGCGGCCAATACCGTGCTGATCAAACCAAATCAGCGCGGCACGCTGACGGAGGCCAAAGCCGCCTGGGATGCGGCGCGGGAAGTCGGCTTCGCCGGCATTGTCAGCGCCCGGTCGGGCGAGACCGAGGATGTCACCATTGTACACCTCGCCATGGGGTGGGGTGTTGGGCAATTGAAGGTTGGGTCCTTCGCGCGGTCTGAGCGCATGGCGAAATGGAATGAGGCGCTTCGCGTGGAAGAAAGCCTGGGTGCCCGGGCGCAGTTTGCGGGCGGTGCCCATTTGGGGCGGTCCCGGCCATGAAAGTAATGCTGCATTATGATGCCGGGCCGGGGCTGGCGGCGCAGTTGGCCGCCCTGCCCGGCCTTGAACTGGCCATCTGCCCGGAAGCCGATACAGCGCTTTATGCGCGGCTTTTGCCCGAGGTTGAGGTGATCTGGCATGTGCTCCGCCCTATCAGCGCTGCCGATATCGCCGCCGCGCCCAAGCTGCGCCTGATCCAGAAAATCGGCGTGGGGGTGAATACGATTGACCTGGAAGCGGCCCGTGCGCGCGGCATTGCGGTCTGTAACCTGCCGGGCACGAATAGCCGTGCGGTGGCGGAAATGGCGCTGTTGCTGATGCTGGGCGCCTTGCGGCGCATCAGCCATTTCGATGCGGAAACCCGCGCCGGGCGCGGCTGGTCCCAACCCCCTGCCCTACAGGATGGGCTATTTGAACTGGGCGGGCGCAAGGTGGGGCTGGTGGGTTACGGCGCGGTGCCAAAGCTACTTGCCCCCGTATTGCAGGCCTTGGGGTGTGAGGTGCTTTACACCGCCCGCGCCCCGAAACCCGAGGCCATCGGCGCCTACCGCCCGCTTGAGGCGCTTTTGGCGGAAAGCGATGTGGTCTCCCTCCATATCCCGGAAACCGCCGAAACTCGGGGCTTGATCAATGCCGCGGCCATTGCGCGCATGAAGCCAGGCGCGGTTTTGGTGAATACGGCGCGCGGCGGCTTGGTGGATCAGGCGGCGCTGGTGGCGGCGCTGCAATCAGGCCATTTGGCGGCGGCGGGGCTGGATGTATTCGCCGCGGAACCGCTCGACCCCATGGACCCTTTGCTTGGCCTGCCCAATGTGGTGCTGGCGCCCCATGTGGCGTGGCTCACCACCGGGACCTTCGCGCGGTCCTTCAGCATCGCCGCTGAAAATTGCCGGCGGCTTCAGGACAATGAGGCTTTATTGAACCGGGTGATCTGAAGAAGTTAAATTAAGCTGAACTAAAGGGGCTGCTCTTCGACCCTGGTTCAAACCGGCGCCAGTGCGGCCAGGGCAAGCTTTACCCAAAAAAAGCCAAGGCAGCGCCTGATCGATAAAAGCAATCGTTCAATCTTTTCTTTTTTGTTTTTATTCTGATAATTAAATCGTATGTCCTCCACCTTGCCTGATCTAGACCGCTTCAGGTCAGCATCCTTTGAGCCGATGAGCTTCCGCGAAAGGGGCGCCACCGTTCCTTTCACGACGCCATTGCTGCTGAATGCGCGTATCCGCCGGACCGCTCCCGGACAGGGCCTGGAAATGGTTGTGGTCAATCCGTCGGGCGGGCGTGGCGCGCTTATTCTGCCCTGGGCGGCGATGACAGATATTTGCGGCCCAACCTTGTTTGATCGTCATCTTTGGCAAAACCTGAATGATGCGGATGACATTTCCCCAACCGGCATCCGGCATGCAGCGCAAAGGCTTGCGGCGGAGGGTCTTGCCGGCCGCGTTGCCGCATTGGCCGCCAAGGATGCGCAACGCAGAGAAGTTTCATCACAGCAACTGGCCAAATCCATGTTGCTGGAAAGCCTGATGGCGGCTGCCGAAACCCCAGCTGAGGCAGCCAGTCGTTCTGCTGGGAAAGTTCCTGAAGCAGTCGAAAAGCGGGCCGAACGGGCAGTGATACGTTCAGCGGCCCTTGCAGGCCAATCACCAGAAGCATTCTCTGCGGATCTGAATGCGCTTGCGGTTGCACTAAGTGGTGCGATACCAAAAATCGAGGGGGAGGATGCACGGCTTCGGCAGATGCTGGAAAGCCTGAC
>CAIMVB010000268.1 GCA_903844785.1 uncultured Rhodospirillales bacterium
AACCTGGGTGACGGTGGGTGGCCGGCTTGGCTTTTATGAAGTGCCGATTGATCTGGAAATCCCGGAAGACCGGCGCGGTTTTGTCACCTTCGGCACCGCCAATAACCCCTATAAATACACCAAGATTTGCATTGATACCTGGGCTGCGGTGCTGAGGCGCGTGCCCAATTCGCGCTTCATTTTCATCCGCCCCGAAGCGGGCGGGCCTTCCTTCCTGGAAAATACCCGCGCTGCCTTTGCCGCACGCAATGTTGACCCGGATAGGATCGAATTTGTCGGCATTCGTGGCAAGCATCTGCCGCATTATAACAAGATGGATATTTCGCTGGATACGCTGCCGCATGTGGGCGGCACCACTACCTGCGAAAGCCTATGGATGGGCGTGCCCTGCATTTCACTGGTGGGGCCTGGGTTTGCGGAGCGGCTTTCCTATTCCAACCTGTCCAATGCGGGGCTTGGCGACCTCGCTACCTTCAGTATTGAAGATTACATCGAAAAAGCCGCTGAATTGGCTGCCGATGCGCCGCGCCGGCGCGTGCTGCGACATGGACTGCGCGATATGATCCGCGCCATGCCGCTTGGCCAGCCTGCGCGTTTTGGCAAGGCCTTCTACGACAAGGCGGCCGAGGTCTGCGCCTTGTGATTTTCCACGCAACCATCATCCCAGGCCTGCTACGCATCGAAGCACGCCCCGCGCGTGATGATCGCGGCGCCTTCATGCGCAGCTGGTGCCGGGAAAGCTTCGCCGCCGCCGGCATTGATTTCACGCCCATTCAGGCGAGCCTTTCGGAAAACACGCTGAAGCACACTTTGCGCGGCATGCATTTTCAGGCAGCACCCGCAGAAGAACAGAAGCTGATCCGCTGCGTGCGCGGCGCCGTTCATGATGTGCTGCTGGATTTGCGCCCCGATCAGCCAAGCTACTTGAAGCATGTTGCCGTGACACTCGACAGCAAAGCAGCCAATGCGGTGTTTGTCCCGCGCGGCATCGCGCATGGCTTTCTGAGCCTGACCGATGACGCTGTGCTGGAATACATGATAGACACGCCCTATGCGCCCGAATTGGCGCGCGGGGTGCGCTGGAATGATCCGGCCTTTGGCATCGCCTGGCCAGCCGAACCCAAGGTGATTTCGGCGCGCGATAATGCCTGGCCATTGCTGCATGGCTGAACGGGTTCTCGTCACGGGGGCCACTGGCTTTATCGGGCGGCATATCCCGGCGCTTTTGCAGGCGCGCGGGTTTGAAGTGCATGCAGCCGCACGCAATCCTTCAGCGCTTGCAACCGGCATCACTGGCCATGGCGTTGATCTGTTGCGGCAGGATGAAGCGCGCCGCCTGATCGCGGATATTCGCCCCGCCATTATCATCCATGCCGCCTGGTATGTTGCGCATGGGCGCTTTTGGACTGCGCCGGAAAACACCGATTGGCTGGAGGCTTCAACGGCACTCGCCGCCTATGCGGCGGAAGCCGGTACGCGGCGCTTTGTGGGCCTTGGCACCTGCGCTGAGTACGCCACCGAAGCCGGCGATGATGCCTATCCCTGGCCTGAGAGCCGCCGCATCGCGCCCGCCACACCTTATGGCGAGGCCAAGGCAGCCCTCGCGCGCCGCTTGGCCGAAATAGCGGAAGGCCGCGCGCGTTTCAGCTTCGCCTGGGCGCGGTTGTTTCACTTATTTGGCCCCGGCGAAAACCCAGCACGGCTGGTGCCTTCCATCATGATCGCCCTGCGTGAAGGCCGCGAAGCGCGCTGTTCTTCCGGGCGCCCGGTGCGTGACTTTATCAGCACGCCTTCTTGCGCCGCAGCCCTTGCCGCGCTGGCCATAAGTGATGTGCAAGGCCCGGTGAATATAGCTTCTGGCGCGCCGATCACCATTGCCGCCATGGCGCGGCTTGTCGCGCAAATCTCCGGGCGACCATATCTGCTGCGGCTCGGCGCGCTGGAAGATCGGCCCAATGAAGCGCCTTATATGGTGGCGCATACCGGCAGGCTCAGGCGTGAAGTGGGCTTTGTGGCGCCGGTTTCGCTGGCCGCTGAATTACGCGCGCTATAATGGTCGCATTTTCCGAGCCACCAAGTGAAGCCGCTTGGCTTGAAAATGCTCTAGATCCGCTGGTGCAGCGCGCAAACCAGCGTGAATAACTGCCGCGCCGTGTCGAAATCCAGCGCAACGCGCCCCGCAAGCCGCGCGCGGAGCAATTCAGCGCCTTCATTATGCAGCCCGCGCCGGCCCATATCTATTGCCTGCACGCGGGATTCGGGGCCGCTTTCCGCCACCGCCTGTTCATGCGCTTCGACCACCATGTGGTAGTCCTTGATCAGGCGGCGAAAGGGACCAAGGGCCAGCGCCAGCACATGCAGCGTGGCGCCATCCGCATTGCGGATATCAAACACCAACCGGCCTTCGCGCACCGCCAGCCCCAGCACATAAGGGCCATGCGGCAGGCCCGCGGGATCAAAGCGGTTATGGTGCAGCAAATCCGCAATCGCCTGGCGCCGATCCGCTTCCGCATAGGCGGAAGGGGCGGGCGCTTCTTCGGGCAATTCAACGCGGATCAGGCGCTGTTCAGGCATCCGGCTTGCTACCCCGCAGCACGGCGCCGCCTTCATCGCCCGTCATGCCGAGGCGCATCATCCAGCCCATGGTGGCACCCTTGATCGGCCGCAGCAGCAGCGTGCAGATAATCGCGAAAAGCGGCAGCCAGACAGCCATATGCACCCACATGGGCGGCATATAGGCCCTTTCGATCCACAAGACGCCAGGCACAAGCACGTGACCCGTGATCATGATGGTGAAATAGGGTGGCGCGTCATCGGCGCGCAGGCGCCCGAGCGGCGCGTGGCAGCTTTCGCAAGTGTCAGCCACGCGCAGATAGCCAGCGAAAAGCCGGCCTTTGCCGCAGACCGGGCAAAGCCCCTTCAGCCCACGCAGCAGCCCGTCCTTCGTGCCAGGCGGCTGATAGGGCAGGGCAGGTGGCGTGCGGTCCGGTTCCCAACGCATCTTTCATCCAATTCCGCCCATGCGGGCATGGGGCGTGTTGCAGCGCAGCGTTAAGCCCGAAGCCCGCCCCAATCAAGCATGGCTTGCCGGCTTCTTCCGGCTGGGTTCAGGATAGCCCCCATGAATGAACGCATCCTGCTGATCAACCCGAATTGCAGCGTCAGCTGTACGGAAGGCATCGCCGCCGCCGTTGCCCCCTTCGCCGCCCCAGGCCTGCCGCGTATTGACGTGACACGCCTGGAAGAAGGCCCGCCCGCCATCATCACCTGGCGGGATTGGTACGCAGTGGCCGAACCGCTATGCCGGCGTGTCGCAGCCGAGCAGGCCGATGCCTATATTATCGGCTGCGTGTCGGACCCCGCGATTGAGGCAGTGCGTATGGTCACCGATAAGCCCGTTTTCGGCCCTTTGCGCTGTTCCATCGCCGCCGCGCTCAACAGGGGCGATAATTTTGGCATGATTGCCTTCACGGATAAATCCAAGCCGCGCCAGCGCCGGGTTTTGCAGGGCATGGGGGTGGAAGCGCGCATGGTCGCTTCCATCGCGCTTAATCTGGATATGGAAGTGCTGACAGACCCGGTGGCGCCGCGCGCGCGGATCAAGGAAGTGGCGCGGGAATTGGTGGCTTTGGGGGCGGAAGTGGTGATTTTGGGCTGCGCCGGCATGGCGCATCACCGCGCGGCGGCGGAAGATGCCTGCGGCGTGCCAGTGATTGAACCAAGCCAGGCGGCTGCGGCGCAGGCGATTCTGGCGGTGGTGGCGGCGCGGGGATAGGCGTAGGCCTTGAAGCGCATTGGCGAGATTGCCAAGGCCTATTCAGTATCCCGCTGACGCAGGGTGCAACCTGAACCATGTGCCGGGAGGCGTTTAAGCCCTTCCTTGGCCTTACGGCGGCAGCCCCCATGGCGCTGCCCCTTCTTGAAGCCATGGCGGGGGCAATCTGCTAGTCTGCTGGCCATGTCTTCGCGCGCGATTCGCATCCTCGGGCTTGATCCCGGCCTTCAGCATACTGGCTGGGGGCTGATTGAAACCGATGGCTATCGGCTGCGCTTTGTGGCTGAGGGCGTTGTTTCCACCTCCGCCCGCGATGCCTTGGGCGATAGGCTGCTGATCCTGCATCAGGGCCTGGCCGAAACCTTCGCCAATTTCCAGCCGGATGAAGCGGCGGTGGAAAACACCTATGTCGCCCGCAACCCCGATAGCGCTTTGAAACTTGGACAGGCGCGCGGCGTGGTGATGCTGGCGCCGCGCCTTGCCGGCCTGCCGGTCGCGGAATATGGCGCCATGGAAGTCAAGCGCGCCGTGGTTGGCAATGGCCACGCTGCCAAGGAACAGGTGCAAGCCATGGTGCGCCATCTGCTGCCCGGTGCGGCCTTTCGCCGCGCCGATGCGGCGGATGCTCTCGCCATCGCCATCTGCCACGCGCATCACCGCCAGACGAAAAAAATGCTCGCCAAAGGTTATGCCACAGCATGATCGGCAAGCTCACTGGCCGGTTGGATAGCACTCATGAAGGCGGCTGCATCCTGGATGTGAATGGCGTGGGCTATCTGCTTTCCTGCTCCCGCAAAACGCTTGATGCGCTCGCCGCCCGCGAAGGCCCGCAACGCGTGCTGGTGGAAACCCACCTCCGGCAGGATGCCATCACGCTTTTTGGCTTCGCGGATGCCAAGGAACGCGAAGCCTTCCTGGCGCTGATTGAAGTCAAAACCGTGGGGCCGCAAAAAGCGCTTATTGTGCTTTCCGGCCTGACGCCCGCGGAACTCGCCCACGCTATAGCCACCAAGGAACGCAAACGCCTGGGTGCCGTGAAGGGCCTGGGGGCCGCCACCGCCAACCGCATCGTGGATGAACCCGCCATGCAGAAATGGGCGGTCGGGCGCATCACCCCCGGTGAAGATGGCGAAGGCGCCATCATCGCCGCGCCCGATGCCAATAGCATCGAAGCCGATGCCATCTCCGCCCTTGTGAACCTCGGCCTGAAACGCCCCGAAGCCACCGCTGCCATCACCCGCGCCGCCAAACGCCTGGGCGCCGACGCCAGCCTCAACGACCTCATCCGGGATGGGTTGAAGGAGATGGCGCGGTGATGGTGGCGGTTGGTCTGCGGGGGCGCTGCCCCCGTACCCCCGCCGGGGAGACAGTGTCTCCCCGGACCCCGCCAATACGGGGCCGCGTGGGGAGAGGGGCGCGGTGCGCGCGCGGGCTCGGCGCTCTCCTTGCGCCCCTCTTCCCACACGGCCCCATGATGGAGGTCCAGGAGGATGCATTCCTCCTGGCGGGGGGGCGGGGGGCAGAGCCCCCCGCGGAGCCACCCCACCCATGACCGACCCAGATCGCCTTTCCAGCCCCGCCCGGCTTGAGGAGGATGGTGCTGAGGTGTCGCTCCGCCCGCAGACGCTGGATGATTTCACCGGGCAGCGTGGCTTGCGGGAGAATTTGCGCGTTTTCATTGGCGCCGCGCGGGCGCGGGCTGAGGCGATGGATCATGTGCTGTTTCATGGCCCGCCTGGCCTTGGGAAAACCACGCTTGCGCAGATTGTCGCGCGGGAATTGGGCGTTGGGTTTCGCGCAACATCGGGCCCGGTGTTGCAGCGTGCCGGGGATTTGGCCGCGATCCTGACCAATTTGCAGCCGCGCGATGTGTTGTTTGTGGATGAAATCCATCGCTTGCAGCCGGCGATCGAGGAAACGCTCTATCCCGCGATGGAGGATTTCCAGCTTGATCTGATCATTGGTGAAGGGCCGGCGGCGCGCACGGTGCGGATTGACCTGCCGCCTTTCACGCTGATTGGCGCGACGACCAGGGCGGGGTTATTGGCCACACCTTTGCGGGATCGCTTCGGGATTCCCTTGCGTTTGGTGCTTTATACGCCTGAGGAATTGCTCGGCATTGTCACGCGCGGCGCGCGCAAGCTGGGGTTTGATTTGTCGGAAGATGGCGCGCGCGAGATTGCCAGCCGTTCGCGTGGCACGCCGCGTATTGCCGGGCGCTTGCTGCGGCGGGTGCGGGATTTCGCGCTGATGGAAGATAAGGTCGCGGACCGCGCCATGGCCGATGCGGCGCTCCGGCGGTTGGAGGTTGATGCGCTGGGCTTGGACGCGATGGATCGGCGCTATTTGGCGCGCATTGCCGAACACCATAATGGCGGCCCGGTTGGGATTGAGACGCTGGCGGCGGCTTTGGCGGAAAGCCGGGATACGTTGGAAGAAGTGGTAGAGCCTTTCCTTATTCAAGAAGGCTTGGTGCTGCGCACCCCGCGCGGGCGGGTGCTGGGTGATCGCGGCTGGCGGCATTTGGGCTTGAGCCCACCTGCTGGGGTGCAACCCTTGCTTGATTTGCTCGGGGATCAGGAAGCGTGAGCGCGCCGCATTTATGGCCGCTGCGGGTCTATTTTGAGGATACGGATGCGGGCGGGGTTGCCTATCACGCGCGCTATTTGCATTGGGCGGAACGCGCGCGGACGGAAGCCTTGCGCGCCATGGGTTTGCCGCATCAGGAAATGATCGCGCGGCATGGCGTCTTCCTCGTGGTGCGGCGGCTTGAAGTGGAGTATTTCAGGCCAGCCTTGCTCGACGAATCGGTGGTGGTGGAAACGCATATCCGCCGTGTGTCGGGCGTGCAGGTGTGGCTGACCCAAGTGGTGCGCCGCGAGGGCGAGGATGAGGCTTTGGCCGTGCTGGAAGTGCGCCTGGCCTCTGTAGGGCAGGGCAGTGCCAAGCCGGTGCCGCTGCCGGAACCCTGGCGTTCGGCGTTGCGCGCTGTGGCGGAAGCGGCGCCGGGGTGAACAGATTTTTGCCGGGAAAAGGCCGCTTTTCCTGGGTTTTATGTTTTCAGGTGGCCTTGGCTGCCTTCAATCGCCCTAGGTGGGCGAAGGAGATGTGGCGTGGATCGTAGCGTGACCACTCAGGCGCTTGGGCAGGCGGCCCATGACCTTTCGCTCTGGGGGCTGTTTCTGCAGGCCGATTGGGTCGTCAAAGGCGTGATGATCGGTCTGCTGGTGGCCAGTATTTGGGTCTGGGCCGTGGTGTTCGAGAAAGTGGTCGCGATCCGGCGCATCAATAAGGCGGCGGATGGGTTTGAAGATCGCTTCTGGTCCGGCGGCAGCCTGGATGAGCTTTATACGCGCGAAGGTGAGCAGCCAAGCCATCCGCTCGCGGCGGTTTTTGGCGCGGCGATGCGCGAATGGCGCCGGAGTGTTGGCGGCGGCAGCGTACTGGGTGGCGCCAAGGAACGTGTGGAACGCGCCATGGGGGTCACGATTGGGCGCGAGATGGAAAGGCTGGAACGCTGGATGGTGTTTTTGGCCTCGGTCGGTTCTGTGGGGCCGTTTGTAGGGCTATTCGGCACGGTCTGGGGGATCATGAATTCCTTCTCGGCCATTGCGGGCATGCAGAATACCAATCTGGCGGTGGTGGCGCCTGGTATTGCCGAAGCGCTATTCGCGACCGCGATCGGCCTGGTGGCGGCGATCCCGGCGGTGTTGGCCTATAATAAGCTCAATACGGATCTGGCGCGCTTTGCCGCGCGGCTGGAAGGCTTTGCGACTGAATTCGGCGCCATCCTCTCGCGTCAGACTGAAGTGGCGGCGAATGATGGCGGGCCGCGCAGCCCCAATCAGGCGGCGGAATAGGCCATGGCGGCATCCCTTTCCGGCGGGCGCGCTTCGGGGCGTTCGCGTTATCGCCCGATGGCGGAAATCAACGTCACGCCGCTTGTGGATGTGATGCTGGTGCTGCTGATTATTTTCATGGTGGCAGCCCCGCTGATGACGGTGGGCGTGCCGGTGGATTTGCCGAAAACCACCGCGCAACCGCTCAATCAGGAAAGTGAACCGCTGACGATTACGGTCAATCCGGAAGGCAAGATTTTCTTGCAGGAAACGGAACTGCCGCTGGAAGGGCTGGTGCCGCGCCTGCAGGCGATCATGCGCGAACAGCCGCAAGGCGCGCCGGAGCGGCGGATTTTTGTGCGTGGCGATAAGGCCATATCTTATGGCCGCGTCATGGAGGTGATGGGCACCATTGCTGGCGCCGGCTTCACCCGTGTGGCGCTTTTGGCGGAACAGCCGGGCGGCCCGCGCCCTGGTGCGGCAGCGCCTGCGGCCGCTCCTGCGGGACGCCCTGCCACGCAACCGGCCCGCCCCGCCGCGCCGCCTGCCGCGCCCAATCGCCCTGCCCAGCCGCCCCGCGGCTGAAGGCCTGGGAAGGAGATCGCCTTGCCCCGGGCCCAGCCCGATAAGCGTCTGAACAAATGGCTGATGCTCTCTGCGCTGCTGCATGTGGCGATGTTGGGCATCGGGGCCTTGTTCACGCTTGCGCGCTCCATTCCCGAACCGGAGGAACAGGGGATAGCGGTGGAGCTTGTGGCCCCTGGCCCGGCGCAAATCGCGCGCGCCGAAACCCCTGCACCGGTCCCTGGCCCGACTTCAACGCCCACGCCAACGCCGCCGACGCCAGAACCCCCGGCGCCGGAGCCGCCGCGCAATGCGCCGCCCGAACCAACGCCGCCGCCGCCGCCCCCGCCGCCTGCTCCGGCCGCCGCACCAGGGCGCGGGCCGC
>CAIMVB010000269.1 GCA_903844785.1 uncultured Rhodospirillales bacterium
AACCGCCGCGGGTGGCGGGCGGCTGCTTGGCATTCGCTTCGGGCTTTTGCCTCAAGTGGCGCCGGTGAGGCTGGCCCAGGCGCTTTATTTCTGTGAAAGCAATACGCGCTCAGCCTCCATCCTGGGCGTGGTGGGCGCAGGCGGGATCGGGTTGCAAATCGCCGAGCGTATTCGCGTGCGCCATTGGGATGAGGTGGCCTTCATCATCATTTTGATGATCATCACCGTCGCCGCGATTGACTGGATTTCCGGGCGCATTCGCCGGCGGTTGATTACCGCCGCCCGGTAGGGGCACCGTTGGCTTGCCGGGTGACGGGGCCACCTATTCGGCCTAGGCTTCCCGTATGGGAAACGCAGCACGTCCATGAGCGAAGCCACCCCGCAAGGCGGCATTTTTACCATCAGCGGACGGCAATGGCTGATCCTGCTGATGGTGCAATTGGCCAATCTGCTGTTCGGCATGACCATTACGCTCGCGAATTTGGTGCTGCCCGATATGCGGGGCGCGCTTTCCGCGACGCAGGATGAAATCTCCTGGGTGATTACGCTTAATCTGGTGGCAACGGCGGTGGCAACACCCGTCACTGGCTGGCTTGCTAGCCGGATTGGCTGGCGCACGCTGATGTTCGGCACGGTGTCGGGCTTCACCATCTGTTCGCTGCTGTGTGGCATGGCGACCAGCCTTGATATGCTGATCCTGGCGCGTATCGGCCAGGGTGCTTTTGGCGCGCCCATCATGCCCATGGGGCAGGCGATCCTGCTCGCTTCCTTCCCCAAGCATTTGCAGCCAACCGCGATTGTGATCTGGGGTGTGGGTGCGGTGTTTGGCCCTGTGCTGGGCCCCATTCTGGGCGCCATGGCGACCGAGGCATGGAATTGGCGCGCGGCGTTTTTCATGATTGTGCCGCCGGGGATTGCGACCCTTGTCTGCATCTGGTTCGCGCTGGCCGGCAAGAATGAACGCAAGCCCGCTTCCTTTGATTGGACCGGTTTCCTGACACTTTCCATCGCCATTATCTGCATTCAGCTGATCCTGGATCGCGGCCAAAGGCTGGATTGGTTCGAAGCGCCGGAAATGATCGCCTGCGCTGTTATTGGCGCCATCAGCTTCTATATCTTCGTCGCGCATTGCCTGACTTCATCGGCGCCCTTCCTTAATCCGCGGCTGTTTCTGGATCGCAATTTTTTAATTGGTACGGCCATCGCCTTTGTCATGGGCATGCTGGCCTTCACCAGCCTGACGCTATTCCCGACCATGCTGCATGATTTGCGCGGCTATCCGGATGATGCGGTGAGTATCCTGATCGCGGCGCGCGGCATGGGGAATTGGGTGGCCTTTCTGGTTGTGGTGCAGCTAACCCGCTGGGCGCCGCGCTTTACCATTGGGCTTGGGTTATTCTTCCAAGCCGCGTCAGGTTTCTGGATGGCGCAATTCGACATCAACGTGACTGAGGCGCAAATCTTCTGGTCGCATCTGCTGCAAGGATTTGGCCAATCCATCGCCTTCACGCCCATGACCGTGATGGCCTTTTCCACCCTGCCCACGCATCAGGTGACGGAGGGTTCAGCCATTTTCACCCTGATGCGCAATTTCGGATCAAGCCTATTCATTTCCATCGCGGTGATGATGCTGATCCGTTCTAGTAGCGCAAATTACGCGCGGCTTGGGGAATTCGTCACCCCATATAACAAGCTGCTTTTCCTGCCGAGTTTTCCAGCGAGTTGGGATTTGGAAAGCACCAGTGGCCTATTGCGCCTGGCGGGCGAAATCCAACGCCAAGCGGCCATGATTGGCTATGTGAATGCCTTCCATCTGATGGCGGCAACAGCGGCACTGAGTGTGCCGCTGGCCTTCTTCATGCGGCGCGCCAATCGGGCCGGTTAGCTTTTCCCGGCATAGGATTTCGCCATGCCATCGGCAGGATCCGCCTGCGGGCCATAAGGCATAATCGGATAACGCAGCCCCGCCTTGGAAAGCCCAAGCAAGCCTTCCACGGCGCGCGCCAAATCCTCAGGCGGGCAGGCCATCAGCATTTCATCATCGGCCACACCGCCATAGCGACGTTCCGCATAGCAGGGGATGGAAAGGCACACGGTTTTATCGCGCAAAGCCCGGCCCCAGGAATCGGCGCAGGCGCTTTCCCCGGTGATGGAGAAATCATAGCGCTTGTAATTCTTCCATTGCAGCCCGTTGATGAACAGGATCATCTGCGCCGGATTGGCATAAAACAGGCAAATATCGGGCGGATCCAACCGTGCGGAGCGCAATGGCGCCACCACCAGCCCCTTATCGCGCGCCGGCACGCGCGGCATTTGCGCCTGATGCAACCGCCCGGCTTCGCGGTTTTCGAACCAGACGCCTTCGAATTTGCGGCCCGACAGGTATAGTTCTGAGGGTTCGTTCAACCCGATCACGCCGCCGCAATTGCTGAAACCCGGCACGTTTTCTTCCGTGATGCCAAGCGTGAAGCCCGC
>CAIMVB010000270.1 GCA_903844785.1 uncultured Rhodospirillales bacterium
CAGTAGTACTATGGCTATAGCACGCAGACCCCTATCCGCTATCGGCACCGAAACCGCGACAATATCCGCCGATGCTACCAACAGCATCGAAATCGCGGACAATGATGTTCACTATGTCTCAGTGAACGGCCAAGCCAGCGCCCTGACAACAGGCGGTACGGCTACATTGACCTCCGCTGATCTCACAGCATCAACCCTGACGAATTTGGCCGCTTATTTGGATGAACGTTTTACTAATGCGGTTGCAACCGGGGCATCAGGCGACGTGGATGCAATCATGGTCGTCAACTGGACCGCCCCATCTAGTACAGTTTCCTACGTCTATGAATTCACGGAAAACGCCGCGTCGGTGAATATATCGGGATCTGAACTTGCGCTGCTTGGTATCATCGAAAGAAGCAGCACCATACTCACCATCGGAGATGTCATTTAGTGCCTCCGTCGGATGAGCCCTATAGGTAAAGGCATGAACCAAGGCTCCGACCTGAAGGTCCCAGATATATGTTTCTGATAGGCCATCGCCCGCGCTCCGCTTACTTAACTTACTTTGCGCCAAACCCGCAGTAGCTCATTCCAGCGCCTAAGGTGATACGTTTGGTAACCATCCGCCGAGTCCCACGTATTTTTGATCTTCACGCCGTGCCGGGCGCCGTGTTCTGCTGCTTTTTCCAATTCCAAGGCAGCAATTCATGAAGTTTCTGCTGCGGAATTCGTCGGCGCGGATGCCGGGCTTGGCTATCTGATCCAGACCTCCATGGCGTTTTCCCGCACACCGCTCGCTTTCGGTGCGGTTGTCGTGCTTGCCATCATGGGTATAATGCTTTTCCAGGCGGTCGCACTTGCCCAACGCCTGTTATTTCCCTGGTCACGCAGCGTTGAAGGCACCAATAAGGCAGTAGGCTGAACGGAGCATCGTACCATGGCTGAAATCGAACCCGGCTTCATCATCGTCCGCAATGCCATGTTAGCCGATCCCACCAGGCGGCGTGCTGAACCCACCGATGTGCTGATCCAGGATGGTGTGATCAAGGCGGTCGGCCTTGGCATTGCAGCGCCGCCGGAATCAAAGGTGGTTGATGCCACTGGGCATATCATCCACCCCGGCCTTATCAATGCGCATACCCATGGCCATGGCGGGCTTGCGCGCGGGCAGAGCGATAAATGGACACTTGAATTGCTACTTGCCGCAGCCCCCTGGATTGGCGGCAATCGTTCGCTGCAGGACAAGAAGCTGACCGCGCAAATCATCGCGGCCGAGATGGTGCTCAAGGGCTGCACGGCGGCGTATGATCTTTATGCGGAGGTTCCGATCCCAAGCAAGGATGGCCTGGACGCCGTTGCGGAAGCCTATGCCGAAGTTGGGATGCGCGCGGTAATTGCGCCCATGGTGGCCGATCGCACGGTATATGAGGCAATACCAGGACTTTACGATAGCCTGCCTGATGCCTTGCGCACGCGTGTTGACAAGCTTCGTCTTCCGGCTTGGGAAAGAACTCTTGGCGCCATGGATGAGGCCATCATCGCCTGGCGCTGGAATGGCAAGGATATCCGTGCGGCCGTTGCTCCTACTATCCCGCATCATTGTTCCGATGCCTTCCTGTGCGGCTGCCGCGATCTGGCGCGCAAACATAATGTTGGGATCCATAGTCATGTTGGCGAGAGTAAGGTCCAGGCGCTCACGGGCATACGGCGCTATGGCAAAACCCTAGTCCAGCACATGAATGATCTTGGGCTGATCGGGCCGGATTTCACGGCAGCGCATGCGATTTGGCTTGATGATGATGATCTCAAGATCATGCGCGATAGGGGTGGTTCACTCGCCCATAACGCCGGCAGTAATATGCGCCTTGGTAATGGCATGTTCCGCTTTCGTGAGGCGCGCGACATGGGCGTGAATGTAGGTATCGGAACGGATGGGGCGAATTGTTCCGATAATCAGAATATGTATGAGGCGATGCGCTATGCCTCCATGCTGTCAAAAGTGCAAACACCAGACCCACGCCGGTGGGCGAGTGTTGAGGAGGTTTATGACGCTGCAACGCGTGGTTCCGCACGCGCGCTCGGGTTCAAGGATATCGGCGCCATCGCGCCGGGCATGAAGGCAGATATCGTTTTCCTGGATCGAACTTCAGTGAATTGGATTCCGCATCATTGGACAGTTAATCAACTCGTGCATACGGAAGATGGCACGGGTGTACGACATGTCATGATCGGTGGACGCTTTGTTGTGCGTGATGGCCGCATTCTGACGATTGACCTCAATCGCCTGGCCAATGAGGCGGAGGCAGCGCGCGAAAGACTTGAAGCGCTGAATGCCGAATTCCGTGACCTATATGACAAGTTGGAGCCTGTGGTGGCGTCCTTCTGCCCGGCTTTCGCGGCCCAGCCCTATCATTTGCGGCGATATCTTTGCGATGTGCCTGGCTAAACCAAAGAGGCACTGCTGCTGCGTGTCATTGGTCCGTGCCCTTCAGAAACAAAATCCACCAAAAATTAACAATGCTTCGGAGGAGCAAGTCGCTTGATAGGTGCGATCTGCAACGCAAAGGCAAGCGCGGGATGGTGATCCCGTGGCCGGCCTCGTGCGTATTTGGAATATTGACGAACGGTCTGACAAGTCGTGTTACTGGCAGGTGATGGTGATTAAACGCCGCATCGCTCACCACCTGAGTGGTGCGCTCCCGATACTGGTTGTTGCCTACTATAGCCCGAAAAATAAAATAATTTACTATTTGATCACGGATCTGGAAGAATATCCCTGCGTATTATCTACGTTAAAAAGATAAGCTGGATTATTATTTGTCATACGTTGAATTTCCGATTCGGTAAAACCTTCGCTTTCGATAAGCATAAGGTATTCACGGAAGGCTTCCACAGGCGGTGGAAGAAGATAAACGCCCGCATCCGTGGACAAGATAGCGCGATCGCCCGCAGCGCGAATGCGTGGGGTGAAATCCTGAATCACGCTATTGGCGGCGATCTTGTGCTTTTCCTCATCCACATGGGTCAGGCCGACCTGCGTTGCATGGGTCAGGACAAAGAAGGAAAATTCGGCGTAGGCGCCAAGGGCAGTAATGGCGGCGATTTCCTCCGGTGTGTAGCGCGCACAATGAGTACGAATGCGGAGAACTCCGCGACGCTTTGCTTCCTCAACCAAGACAACAGCTTCCCGGCCAGAGACATGCCCGCAATCAAAGACGACATCTTTCGCGGCGCAAAGTTCCATAATAGCCGGCACAGGTTCTGGTACAGTACCGTTTTCGGGTACGGAAAACGTGGTCTCAAGAAAAGTAGGGCTGCGGCCTTCACGCATGGCCACATAGCGTGTGTGATGGGTTGGCAAGCTGACGAAGCGTGCGCCTGTCCCTGCGCCATAGCCATAACCGATCGCGGTGCGCGCCGCTTCCAGTGTCACCCCGCCGGCCGTTGGCTGCATGATCAACCCGCCAAATGCCTCAACGCCCAGATGGCCGAGTTCGTCATTCACTAGCGCGGCCAAGCCCGATGTATTCTGGAAATTGCACATGATGCCAATGGCGCGCATACCAACGTCAGCAGCCTGACGAACTGCGTCAAAAGCATTGACTGAGCGGCCTGATAGATGTGGCGCGCAATGGATATGGCAATCAATGGCACCCTTCAGTAAGTGCATTCCGGGCGGGGTGAAGGGCATGGTGTGCCTCCTTAGGCTTGAGGGCGCTGGCCAAGGCGCGTTTCAAGATGTTCGCCGAAACGCTTGGTTGGCCAGCAGATGAGAAAATAGACGACAAGAATGGTGCCGAAGCAAAGCAGGGCTGAAAAGCCACGCGTATTGAGGATTTTCGCGGCATAGGTCAGTTCCATCACGCCAATCTGGCTGGCGATGGAGGTGGATTTGATGAAGCCCACTGCATAGCCGAATAGCGGTGGCACTACTACGCGCCATGATTGGGGCGCGATGATGCGCGAAAGCATCTGCCATCGGGAAAAATTCATCGCTTCTGCCGCATTCCATTGTGGTGCTGGCACTGATTCGATTCCGGCACGTGCGATCTCGGCCGCGAAGGCAGCGGCGGAAAGGACCACGGTGACGAGCGCCACCGTGAACAGCGAAGCCTGTGCGCCAGAAAGCTGGAAGGCGAAAAAGACGCACATTAGTTTTACCAGGAAGGGAATGCGGCGGAACACCTCGACATAAGCCGTCGCCAGCAGGCGCAAGGGTGCGATGCCGTAAAGCCTTGGATGGCGCCCGATGGCAAGGCAGAAGCCCAGAGCGAAACCAAAAGCCGCGCCAAGGTATGAAAGCAAAAGCGTATTCAGTAATGCCTGACCCAAAAACATCAAGTTCCAGAAACCAAAGAAGCGTGGCACGTCTTCGATAAGCTGTTCCCACATGGCGTCAGACAATCCTTGCCTTAACACGGAATAGCCATCGCCCAAGCACTGCCAAGGCTAAGGAGCAGGCAAGCGTCAGCACCACATAAATGACCGCGACGATAGAAAAAACTTCCATCGAGCGGAAGGTGAGTGAATTCACATTATAGGCGCGGCCAGTCAGTTCCTCGACCGCAAAAATTGCCGCGATCGAAGTAGTCATGACCTGAATGATGAATTGGTTCGAAAGCGGTGGGTAAAGGGTTTTCGCGATATGCGGCATGACCACATACCAGACCATTTGCGGTACAGAAAAACCCATCGCTGTTGCAGCGTCCATCTCCTCTCGGCGCAGTGATTGAAAGCCGGCGCGCTGAATTTCCGTGAGATATGCCCCGGCATTAAGCGACATGCCGATGGCAACAGCAGTATAGGGTGACAGAAGAATGCCAGCATCCGGCAAAACAAAGAAGATGAAGAAGATCTGCACCAGCAAGGGCGTGTTGATGAAAAACGTCACATAGCCCTGCACCGCAAGCCGCGCCGGGTGCGGCCCGAAATGCAGAATTGACGCATTGAACAGCCCAATCGCCCACCCCACCAGGAAGGAAATTGTCGCCAGTTGAAGCGTCAGCAGGGCACCGCCCAGCAGATAGGGCACATGTCCGGTTACTTGGCTATAGATCAGGTCATAGCCCATGCGCAGATCAGAAGAAGGGGCTGACCGGCACCTTGGTGAACATCGGCCCGTCGAACCATTTTTCCCAGAGGCTTTCGATTGTGCCATCGGTATGCAGTTCATACAGCGCAACATTCAGCCAATTGCGGAGTGAATGATTGTTCTTCGCCACACCAAGGCCTGAATAGGTCACGCCAAAATCCGGCGTGGCTGTCACTTCCCACTGAACTTGGCGGAAGGGGCGGAGCGCGAAGCGGACGGAATCGATACCATCAAAAGATGCCTGCGCGCGTCCCTGGGCTATGGCACGATTGCGGTCTGGGTAATTGTCAAGCAGCAGGACACGCGCATTTGGAATGGCGCGCTGGATATAGGGAATGGCGGTAGTGCCGCGCACCTGCGCCAGCGTAACATCCGTATTATTCAATGCTTGTAGGCTGGTATGCCCGCGCCCCTGCACGGCGAGAATACCGTAATTCTCGGAATGAACAGGCACGGTATAGTCAATCACCTTTGCGCGTTCGCTCGTGCGGCTCATGGCACCCATCACAAAGTCTATGCGGCCAGATACAACCATGGGAATGCGCTCGGGCGAGCCGACCGCCTGGAGCGTCAGGCGCACGCCAAGCTTCCGTGCAATAGCCGCCGCGACTTCTGGTTCGAAGCCGTCTATTTCATTGCGTTCGTTAAATAGCGCGCGTGGTGGCAGGGTTGGGTTGACGCCAACACGAATTTCACCAGAGCGCAGCACATCTTCAAGCGGACGGGCTGAGGCGTCTTTTGGCGTCAGAAGCGCGGCTGCGGCTGCGGCGGCGGCGGCACCCCCCGTCATCAAGGCGCGGCGATCGGTCATGTCTGTTCCTTCCCGTCTTTTGCTGCGCCATTAGTGGCGCAAAATTCTCGACGTAAACTCCTTCAGGCGCGGGCTACGCGGCTGGTCGAAAACCTCTGCCGGGGGGCCTGTCTCCACAATCAAGCCCTGATCCAGAAAAGCAACGCGGCTTGCCACTTCCCGGATGAAGGCCATTTCATGGCTGACGATCAGCATTGTCATGCCATCGCGCTGCAGGGCGCGGATGGTGTCCAGCACTTCTCCGACCAACTCTGGATCCAATGCAGCGGTGACTTCATCCAGCAATAGGATATCTGGCTTCAGCGCCAGGGCGCGGGCGATGGCAACACGTTGCTGCTGGCCGCCCGAAAGTTCATCCGGATAGGCATTTACCTTCTCGGCCAGACCAACCCTCGCGAGCAGCGCGCGCGCCTCCGCCTCCACATCGGCTTTGGCACGTTTTTTGACGAGCGTTGGGGCGATGGCGACATTGCGCAGCGCTGTCATATTCTGAAACAGGTTATATTGCTGGAACACGATGGCAAAGCGGTCACGCGCACCACGCAAGCTTGCGCGGCTGGTATAATCCACCACCTGGCCATCAAGCGTCACCGTGCCGGAGCGTGGCTTCAACAGGCCCACAAGCGTGCGGAGAATGGTCGATTTTCCGGAACCCGAAGGGCCAATCAGGCCAATCACCTCGCCGCGCTGCACATCTAGTGAAACGTCGCGCAGCACATCGGCCTTGCCGCCATAGGAAACGCTCAGCCCTTGGATAGAAAGGAAGGTCAAGCCCATCAGCCCCGGTTCTTGTTCGGTAAGGATAGTCCATGCTTTCCGCGCTTCGCGTCAAGCCGTGGCCAGAGTTGCGCGCCGCCAGCGCTGACCTATTATCAGCGGCATGAGCCTCCGCCTGCCCAATGTCGCGCGTCCCGCGCCTGTCACCATCATGGTGCATGGCGCCCCTATTGTCGCGTATCCTGGGGAAAGCCTGGCCGCTGCGCTGATCGCCGCCGGGCATTGGCGCTTCGGGGAAGGTGAGGATCCCGCGCGCCCGCGTACTGCCTTCTGCATGATGGGCGTTTGTCAGCAATGCCTGCTGCGCGTGGATGGGCGCTTGGTGCAGGCATGCCTGACGCCCGTTGCGGCAGGGCAGGAAGTGACACCTGCATGATCTTCGATATTGCAGTGCTGGGTGGTGGCCCGGCCGGCATGGCAGCGGCGACCGAAGCCGCTTGCGGTGGCGCGCGTGTTGCGCTGCTGGAGGAATCGCCCGCGCCGGGCGGGCAGGTTTATCGCGCACCGCCGCTGGGCTTTGTGACAAAGCCAGATAGGGATAGGCAGGAAGGCGATGCTTTGCGTGCGGCGCTCGCCGCCAGCGGCGCTACAATTCACACCGGCTGTCGCGTTTGGGGCCTTGGTGGGGGCCCGCTTGTGCCGGAAGGCCAAGCCAATACACCCTTCAGCCTTTCAGCGCTGGCGGCGGATGGCGCACCCTTTACCGTTCAGGCGCGGGCGCTGATTCTTTGTTGCGGCACCCATGAAAGGATTATTCCTTTTCCGGGCTGGACGCTGCCGGGTGTGATTGGCCTTGCGGCAGCGACAATTCTGCTGAAGGCACAAGGCGTTTTACCGGGCCGGCGCGTTGTGGTGGCTGGGGCTGGGCCACTGCTTTACGCCGTGGCGGCGAAACTGCTGACAGGTGGCGCTTCTGTCGCTGCGGTGGTGGATGCGGCGACGCAGGTCGAATGGCTGCGCGCACTGCCGGCGCTAGCGGCGCGGGCTGATTTGCTGGCGCAAGGCGCGGTTTGGCGCGCTAAATTACTTGCGGCGCGTGTGCCCATTCTGGCAGGTGCCCAAGTGACAGCGGCGGAAGGCGATAATGCGCTGAAGCGGGTGCGTGTGGGTGAACGCATTATCGAAGCCGACGCGCTTTGTATTGGCCACGGTCTTGTGCCGGCCACGGAAGCAACACGAACCTTTCGCGCGCTGCATGTCCATCGGCCAGAAGATGGCGGTTGGGTGCCGGTGCTGGATGCTCACCAGCGCACCAGCGTGCCCTTGCTTTACGCGGCTGGCGATGGCGCCGGTGTGCGTGGTGCGGCGGCAGCGCCGGCCGCGGGGCGCGTTGCAGCGCTAACAGCGCTTCAGGATCTCGGTATCCATGCAGGCGCCCCAGAAAGGCTGAGCACCGAAAACGCCGCCCTTGCACGTGCGCGGCGCGCTGGTGCAGCCATGGCGCGCATGATGGCGTTGCGCCCTGCCATGATCGAAGCCATCCCACCAGAGACGATCATCTGCCGTTGTGAAGGCGTGACGCGCGCGAAGATTGAGGAAGCGGCAGCGGCAGGGGCGGGCACGATTAACCAGCTTAAGCACTTCACGCGCTGCGGCATGGGCCCCTGCCAAGGGCGGATGTGTGGTGAGGCTGCAGGCGCTCTGCTTGCCAATGCGCGCGGTGTTAGCGTGGCTGATTTGGGCTTCGCCACCGGCCGCATTCCGCTGCGGCCCGTGCCTATGGCCTCCATCCTAGGCGATTTCGACTACGCTGATATCCCCGTACCAGCGCCGGCGCCGATATGAAGGCCCGTTTCGACGCTGCTGTGATTGGTGCTGGCGTGATGGGCTGCGCGACGGCCTTGTTCCTTGCGCGCGGTGGCATGCGCGTTGTGCTGCTTGATCGTGGCGAGATTTGCCGCGAGGCATCGGGCGTGAATGCCGGGACGCTCACCATGCAAATGACCCGCGCGGCGCTGATCCCTTATGCGCTGCACGCGCATGAGATGTGGATGAATATGCCGGCATGGTGCGCGGGCGGGGATGTGCTGGCCACTGCCTGCCCAGGGCTTTCCGTTGCCTTCACAGATGCCGAAGCCGCCATGCTTGAAGAACGCGCGCGTATCCGCCGCGAAGCCGGCGCACCGATTGAATTGATTGATGGCCGCGCCGCACAAGTGATTGAACCTGGCCTTGCGGATGGGGTGAAGCTTGCCGGACATTGCCCGATAGATGGTTTTGCCTCGGCCTATTTGACCGGGCGAGCCTTTCGTGCGGCACTGCAGGAAGCCGGCGTGACTCTGATGGAAGCAATCCCGGTGCGCGGCATTGATGGCCGCTTTGTGCTAGACACGCCAGCAGGCGTCATTGCTGCACAGCGCGTTGTATTGGCTGGTGGTGTTTGGCTTGAAGATATGGCTGCCTGGCTTGGTGTGACGCTGCCGATCAAGGTACTGATCAATCAGCTTGTTGTGACCGAACGCCTGCCACCAGTGATGCGAACAGTGCTCGGCGTTGCCTCGGGCCTATTGAGCCTGAAGCAATATGCCAATGGTACGGTGCTGATCGGTGGCGGATGGCAGGGCATTGGGGACCGTGCGCGCGGAGGCTTGGCGGTGCGGCCGGAAAATTTCCTCGGTAATGTGCGCCTCGCGGCGCATACTGTACCCGCTTTGCGCAACGCGCGCGTTGTACGTTCATGGCTTGGGCTGGAAGCGGAAACGGCAGACGCACTGCCTGCCATTGGCCCCGTCCCCGGCATTGATGATGCCTGGATCATCGGTAGCGTACATTCGGGCTATACCAGCGGCCCGTATATGGGCCGCATCCTGGCCCAGGCCATTCTGGGCGAGGCGCCGGAATTGCCGCTATTCCCAATCAATCGCCTACTGCAAGAACGGAGCAATGCCATATGAGCGACACGCGCTTTCACGGCATCTACCCATCCACCGTGCTGCCGATGCGCGCGGATTTCTCGACAGATTGGGAAGCTTACGCAAAGCACACAGCGCATTGTGTCATGCGCCCAGGCATTCGCGGCGTGCTGATCAATGGCCATGCGGGGGAGAATTACGTGATCACCCGCGCTGAAAAGCGCCGTGCGGTTGAAGTAACCCGCGCAACGCTGGATGCCACAAAGCTTATTGTGGCGGGCGTGAATGCGGAATCCTCACTGGAAGCTGCTGAAGAAGCGCGTGAGGCATGTGCGGCAGGCGCGGATGCCATTATGGTCTTTCTGCCAAATGCCTTCGCGCTGGCGCATACCACGGCCATGGCGGTGCTGCATCATAGCTGCATTGCCGATGCCGTGCCTGGCGTGCCGATGTTTCTGTTTCAGGCGCATCACGCCGCCGGGCGCATGGGCTTCACGCCTGGAACAATGGCGGAGTTGCTGAAAATAAAAACGGTCGTTGGCATCAAGGAAGGCGGCTGGGAAGTGGATGGCTATGATGCGCTGCGCCGCCAGGTGAAGCGGTTGCGTCCGGATGTTGCGGTTTGTGCCAGTGGTGATGAGCATTTGCTGGCCTGCATGGTGCATGGCAGTGATGGCAGCTTGGTTTCGCTCGCGGACCTGATGCCCGACGAGATTGTTGCGTTGGATGCAGCAGTGCGTGCGAATGACCTGCCAGCAGCGCGCGCCTTACACGAAAAGCTGGAACCCTTGGCTGAGGCAATCTACGGCGCGCCACCAGGCGGGCGGGCTACCGCGCGGTTGAAATGGTGCCTGCGCGAAATGGGCATCATCCCCGATGCAACAGTCCGCTTGCCACAGCCGCCGGTGGATACCGCGGACGCGGCGGCGCTGATGGCTGCGCTTAAGGCCTCGGGATTGTAAGGGCAGGGCGCGCTGTCAGGCGCCGTTCTGCCGCGCGCGCGAGTGACGCAAAGGCCCAGGAGACGCAGAAATACAGGATCAGCGCTGTGCCATAGGTCAGAATGGCGCTGAAGCCACGCTGCGTCAGCATTTTCGCGGCAAAGGTGATTTCGATAAAGCCAATCTGCGACACCAGCGAGGTTTCCTTCACCATGCTGAGTACATGTACGATCGAAGGCGGCAGAATCACGCGCCAGGATTGCGGCAGCACCACCCGGCGCAGTGCAGTCAGCGCGGGCAGGTTCATGGTCAGCGCTGCTTCCCATTGCTGAGGGCGCACGCTGTCATACCCGGCGCGGATATTTTCGGCTGCCAGGGCGCTCATGCGGATGGCAACCGCGGTAATGGCCACAGCCCAGAGCGGCGCTTCCAACCGTAGCGCCTGTCCTAGGAAAAATACCAGCAGCAGCAGAACAAGAAAGGGAATGCGGCGGAAGAGTTCAACCCAGAATATGGCGGTAGCCCGGATCGGGCCAAAGGGCATGACTTGTGGTAGGCGCAGCGTCGCCAGCAGAAAGCCAAGTGCATAGCCAAGCGCGCAGCCGATGACCGAGGCTATCAAGGTATTTAGCACTGCCTGGCCAAGAAAAAGCATATTCCACCAGGTAAAAAAGCGCGGCGCCTCATTCGCCAGGATTTGCCAAGCGGACATGGTTCAGAAGGCCCTGGCTTTGACACGAAACAGCCACCTGCCCACCAGCCAGAGCAAGACTGAGGCAATGATGGTCAGTACTATGTAAAGCCCTGCCGTAATCGAGAAAATCTCGACCGAACGGAAAGAAATTGCATTGGCATTGAGCGCGCGGCCGGTGAGTTCCTCTACGCCGAAGATGGCTGCCATGGAGGTTCCAAGCGTCATGATGATGTAGTGGTTAGACAGCGCTGGATAAAGGTTGCGCACAACATGCGGCGCAATCACATACCAGATTGTCTGCACACGAGAGAAACCGAGGGTTTCCGCCGCATCCAGTTCCGCCTGCGGTACTGAAGCGAAGCCGGCGCGTTCAATCTCGGTCAGATAAGCGCCCGCATTCAACGTCATGCCGATCAATACGGCGGTAATCGGCGAAAGAATTATCCCGAATTCAGGCAGCGCAAAGAACAGGAAGAAGATTTGCACCAATTGCGGTGTATAGGTGAAGAAGCGCACATAACCCAGGACTGGCACGCGCAACCAGCGCGGCGCTTGCGTCAGCACCGCAGCGCCGGCAAGCCCGATCAGCAGCCCGCCAGCAAAGGCAAGGGCCGCAATCCAAAGCGCCATGGCGGCGCCCAGCAGAAAATCGGGCAGGTATTGCAGAACCTGCCCGTATTGTAGGGTCACGTCAGAACATCGGGTTGAAGGGGATGCGCGTTGTCATCGGCACACCGAACCATTTTTCCCAAGTCTGATTGACGAAGTTGGAGCGGTGCATTTCGAACAGCACAACATTCAGTACATCGCGCAGCGCGGTATTGCCCTTCTGCACGCCAATGCCAACCCAGAAGCTGGCCAGCACTTCATCCAGAATCTTCCATTGCACGCCCTGGAAATTGCGCATTGGAATGACAATCGATTCCGCTACGTCCACCATGGCATCTGCCCGACCTTGTGCAAGGGCGCGGAAGCAATCCGGGTAGTTATCCAGCAGTGTGACCTGGGCCTGAGACGCATTCGCCTGAAGCCAAGGTACACCGACAGTGCCACGCACCTGCACCATGCGAACTTGGCGGTTATTGAGGTCGGCTGGCTTTGCAATCGGTACCGCTGTACCCGATGCCTTGGTGAGCACAACCATTGATTGTGTGTGGAGCGGTTGGGTATAGTCAATGACCAGCGCACGTTCGATGGTCCGCGTAATCGCGCCAAGCACGATATCGATGCGGTCAGATTGCAGGAAGGGGATGCGATCCGGGCTGCCGACCTGAACGATTTCAAGCTCTACATTCATCCGACGTGCGATCTCACGCGCGATATCAGCGTCAAAGCCGTCACTCTGGTTGCGTTCATTGAAGGTGCCAAAGGGTGGCAGGGTCGGGTTGATGCCGACGCGCAAACGCTTGGAAGACAGGACTTGGTCCAGCGGCCTTGCAACTGCCGGTAAAGAGGCTCCGGCAGCAATGGCGGCCGTCAGGGCGAAAAGGGAACGGCGGTTTGTCGGTTGCATCGTCAACTCCTGCGGACATGAATGATCTTTCATGGTAAGCTGTCAGCGAGGGTTGCGGCAAGATGGCTGGGAAATTGTTCATTGGCATCCATCAGCGCTTGTATGAGCTTCCCCCCCAAAAAACTATTGCCATTTGTAGCAGCCAAGCTGGTTGAAGGCGGTGAAGCGGGTACACAGCGGTGGTGCAGCCTTCACGACCTTCCATGCCTCTCGCCATCTGGTGAGCGTTGCTGGAATGGTGCCCCAATTTCTAGGGATTATTACCGGGCAGCGAAGCCGGGTCCCCCCCTATGTCTGCAATCCGTCGCGGCTTAAGATGCCAATGAATTTGGAGAACACCATGGCCAAAACCACACCCCGCGTTGTCCTTGTAACCGGTGCTGCCGGTGGTATTGGCCGCGCGATGGTCGCTTCGCTCCTCTCGGCTGGGCACCGCATCGCTGCACTTGATTATGATGCCAAAGGCCTAAATGCATTAATGGCAGAGCATGGAAGCCATCCGAATTTATATACAATTGAAGCGGATCTCTCCACTGCAAACGGATGTGAAGCCGGTATTGGCGCTGCCGTTGCTCATTTTGGTCGCGTAGAAGCGGTGGTGAATAATGCGGGCATTGGTGTGTCCAGCCTGCGCCCGGATGCGGAAACCCGCCTTCCCAGCCTTGAAGAGCTAAGCGCGGCTGTCTGGGAGCGCTTCTTTGCCATTAACGTCACGGCGCCGATGCTGCTGACGCGGGCTGCCGTACCCATGATGCGGGCGGCGGGCTGGGGGCGGATCATCAATAACACCACGTCCTTCCGGACCATGCTGCGCGTATTGCCCTATGGCGCCACCAAAGCGGCGCTGGAGGCCAGTTCTGCCGTCTGGGCCGCGGAATTAGCCGGCAGTGGTATTACCGTGAATGTACTGATCCCAGGCGGCCCCACAGATACGCCTTTCATTGGCGAGGAATCCGGCTGGGCAAGGGAGGCGATGCTGAGGCCCAGTATCATGGGCCCGCCCTTGGCATGGCTTGTCTCTGACGCAGCAGCAGATTTCACGGGCCAGCGCATCATTGCTGCACGCTGGGATTGCAGCCTAACGGGCGCTGAAGCGGCTGCCGGGTCTTGCCGCCCGATTGGCTGGCCCGAACTTGGTGCCGATGCGGTTTGGTTGACCGCCCAAAAATCCTAGCTGGGCATGCGGTTGGATTTTCCGGATCTGTTCATCGCCTAATGATTTGAGGCTGATTGGCGGGCAGGATAACGGAGTATCTGGCCCATCGGTAGGTTAGCTTCTGCTGCATTTTTTGATAAATCAAGAAGTATTGTATGCTCGTTTTCCGCTTGATGCACTCTCGCTCCAGCGGTATGGGCCTTGCGCGTCGACTGAAAAATATGTCGCGCCAACTTTGAGGCTGGCACACGGACAAGTGGGGCGAAGGATCACTGGCTAATCTTCAACCTCCTTGGGGTTTCGATAAACCAGAAATTCTCTGTAACTTAAATCGCCACTTCGGTCCCATCTTTGCTGACGCCGGCAGGAAGCCATGTCATTTGCTAATGAACAGGTGGCACGCGACAGCGCCGCCGCTGCTACTTGGCTGCAAATGTGGCCTCTCCCGCGCACAGAGTTCGGTTGCCTTGAAGCAGCGGGGATGAAAGGCACAGCCCGAGGGTGGCGAAAGCGGTGACGGCAATTCACCCCTGATGGGCTGGAAGGTTACGCCAATGTTGCCATCAAGCGAAAGCTTTGGAACGCTATCAAGCAAGGCCTGCGTGTATGGATGTTTCGGTGCCGAATAGAGCGTCGCAGCGTCGCTAAGTTCGACGATACGCCCCAAATACATCACCGCAACCCTATCGCTGACATGACGTACGATTGAAAGGTCGTGGCTGATGAAGATCGTCGTCAATCCGAATTCCTGGCGCAAATCCAGGAACAGGTTCAGGATTTGTGCCTGTATGGAAACATCCAGTGATGCAACAGGTTCGTCGCAAATAAGTATCTCTGGGCGCATGGCAAGGGCGCGTGCAATCGCGATGCGTTGGCGTTGGCCGCCAGAAAACTGGTGCGGAAAACGCTGCGCATAGGCAGGGTCCAGCCCAACCTTCGCCAGCCATTCTTCGGCAAAGCGTGCAGCTTCATTGCGCCAGATCAAGCCATGGGTGATGGGGCCTTCCGTAATCGTTTCACCCACGCGGCGCCGCGGATTGAGTGAGGCGAAAGGGTCCTGGAACACCGTCTGGATGCGGGTTGTGGTTTTTCGCCCATGTAGCATTGGGGGCGCGCCATCCAGCGTGATGGACCCTTCGCTAGGTTCAAGAATACCCGCCAGCATCCGGCCAAAAGTTGATTTGCCACAGCCAGATTCGCCGACAAGGCCGAGAGTTTCGCCACGTTGCACGCTAAGCGTTACATTCGTCACTGCCATTACTGGGCGGCGGTCAAGCTTGGCCCCGAACATAGTGGCGATGCGATCCCCAAGCGTGACATGCGGGCTGAATCGGCGGGAGACATTATCCGCACTCAACACCTCAGGCATTTGGTCCCCCGGAAGCGTTCAGTGGATGATGGCAAAAGGCGCCATGACGCTCATCTCCGACACCCGGCGGTTCGGAGCGGCAAAGTTCGGTTGCATGAGAACAACGCGGCGCGAAAGGACAACCAGGCGGCACGTTCAAAGGTGAGGGAGTGCTCCCGGGGATTTGCATGAGCTTCTGGCCAGGTGCAGCCAGGGCCGGCAGGCTATCAAGTAGGCCGCGCGTATAAGGATGCAAGGGCGCGCGCAAGACATCACGGACCGGCCCATATTCAACGATACGGCCAAGGTACAGGACAATGACACGATCAGCCAAGGAAGACACGATGGCGAGATCATGGCTGATCCAAATCAGCGCGGTGCCGCTTCCCTGCGCAAGCATTTTCATTTCAGCCAGAATTTGCGCCTGGATGGAAACATCAAGCGCCGTGGTTGGTTCATCAGCGATGATTAATTCCGGTTCATGCAACAGCGCGATAGCAATAGCGACGCGTTGGCGCATGCCGCCGGAAAATTCATGCGGATAGGCGTTCAGGCGTGCCGCTGCATCCGGAATGCCAACCCGACTAAGGCTGCGCGCCGCAAGGGCGAGCGCGGCGCCATCGCCGCCGCCACCATGCGCCTGAACCGCCATGGCCATTTGCTGACCAATGGTGAGCACTGGGTTCAAGGTCGCAGCCGGATCCTGAAAAATCATCGCAATACGTTTGCCACGCAGCTTGCGCATTTCTGATTGCGAAAGGCCGACCAGTTCCTGCCTGTCAAACAACACCGAACCGCCTGCGATGCGCCCCGGCGCATCCAAAAGACCAATGAGCGAAAAGCCGGTGACTGATTTGCCTGAGCCGGATTCACCCACAAGGCCGAGTATTTCACCGCGTTCAAGCGTGAAGGAAATGCCATCTACCGCCTTGATCGTGCCGGCACGGGTTTCGAAATGGGTGCGCAGATCGCGCACCTGAAGCAGCGCTTTACTCATCGGCGCAGCCTTGGATTGAACTGATCTCGTAATTGATCACCAACGATATTGATGGCCACAATCAGAATAATGAGGGCGATGCCGGGATAGACTGAAATCCATGTCCGCCCACTCATCATATATTGAAAGCCATTGGCGATCAGCATGCCAAGGGAAGGTTCCGTGGGTGGCAGGCCAAGCCCAAGAAAAGACAGTGTAGCTTCCAACGAAATGGCATTAGCGATCTGGACTGTGCCCACTACGATCAAAGGCGGCAGACAATTAGGCAGCAAGTGCCGCAGCACAATACTGCGCCCAGGCAGCGGTGTGGCGCGCGCAGCTTCAATATAATCCTTCTGGCGTTCCGCCGTGGCGGCACCATAGGCTGTGCGGGCAAAATAGGCGTATTGCGCAGTAACCAGAGCGATGATCAGGGGAACGCGCCCCTGGCCCAATACTGCCACAAGCACAAGTGCCAGCAGGATGGCAGGGAAGGAAAGCTGAAGATCAACAAGCCGCATGATACCCTGTTCCAACTTGCCGCCGATATTGGCCGCCATGATGCCAAGCGCAGTGCCTATGCCAAAAGCAACGGCACCTGCGGCAATACCCATTTGCAAGGAAATACGCAGACCGTAGAGAATGGCCGAGAATAAATCCCGCCCCTGCGCGTCCGTCCCAAGCCAATGGACGTATCCGCCAGAACCAATAAAGCCAGGCGGACGGCGCGCATCTCTCAGATTCAAATTGGCCAGATCATAGGGATCCTGCGGCGTGATAAGCGGCGCCGCCAGCGCGGCTGTGACAATCAGGATCACCACCGCAAGCGCCAGGGTGGCCACCCAATTTTCGCGATATTCGCGCCAAAACTGTGCCATTACACACGCCTTCCCCGTCTGAGGCGTGGATCCAGAAGCGCATAGGTCAGGTCAACAACTAGATTGATGGTGACAAACAGAAAGGCCACCAAGATCAGATAGCCGACCATTACTGGTCGATCGAGTGAGGTGATCGAATCAATGATCAATTTTCCGACACCTGGCCAAGAAAAAATCGTCTCCGTCACCACAGCAAAGGCAAGGGTAGAACCGAATTCCAGACCAAATACTGTGACCAAGGGAATGGAAATCAGGCGCAGCACATGCCGACGCAGAATGGTGAAATCCGAGAGCCCTGCCGCGCGTGCAAACTTCACCGTATCAGACAGCATAATCTCCCGCGTGCCGGCGCGTGAGAGGCGGATCAGCATGGCGAGTTTGAATAAGCACAGGTTCAATGCAGGCAGTGCCAGGAAGCGCAGCCCATCCCAGGTCAGGAAAGACCAACCGACGCCAAAGATTTCCACTGTCTCCCCCCGGTCACCCGCGGGTAGCCAATCAAGATTGACAGCGAAGGTTAGGATCAGGATCAGCCCGACCCAGAAGGTGGGCACCGAAAACCCCAAAACAGAGACCGCCATGATGGTTTTGGAAACAGGGCTTTCCGGCCGATAGCCAGCATAAATGCCAAGCGGGATGCCGACGAACGCACCGATGAGCACCGAAGCAAGTGCCAATTCCAATGTCGCCGGAAGACGGCTCAGCACCAATTGCAGCACCGGGATATTCAGCACAAAGCTCCGCCCCAGATCGCCCTGTAGCAGCCGGCCCAGAAAAGCCAGATATTGCTGCCAAAGCGGTTGATCCAGGCCGTAATGGCGAATGGTTGCCTCCCGGATATCCTGGGTTGCATCGGGGGAAATCAGCACGTCAATAGGATTGCCAATGGCATAGACACCAACGAAGACGAGTGCCGACATTGCCAGCATGACAAAGCCAGACTGAATGAGGCGTTGAATGATATAACCGAGCATTGTTGCCAATTATCGGGCATTTGACAGCAAGCGCAAGCTATTCCTAGCATCCGAACGACAGCAGGCTGTTGGGAGAATGGATATGAGTTGGAATTACCGCCGCTTTGCTTTGGCGACCGTTGGCATGGCTTGCATGGCCAGTGTCGCTTCTGCTCAGACACTCACTATGGGTGTGATTGCCGGGCCGGAGAGCATTGACCCGCATTTCACCGCAACCGGCACCCATTCCGAAGCGCTGAAGCACGTCTTCGACACACTCACCCATTCTGGCGATAAACTGCAGATCGAACCGGGCTTGGCGGAATCCTGGCGTATTGTGGACCCAAACACTTGGGAATTTCGGCTCCGTCGCGGCGTGAAATTCCATGATGGGTCTGATATGACCGCTGAGGATGTCGCGGCCTCTATCAGGCGCATGCAGCAATTGTCAGGCCCAAATCCAACCCGGATTTACGTTCGCCGCGTGCAGGAAATTCGCATTGTTGATCCGCACACCATTCAGATCATCACTGATGGGCCCGCACCAACCCTGCCCAATGATTTTATCCGGTTATTCATTACATCAGCCCGCGCCACTGCTGGTCTGACTCCGGAAAACGCCAATGAGGCTTTCAATAGCGGCCGCGCGGCTATTGGCACTGGGCCTTATCGGTTTTCGTCCTGGACGCCGCGTGAACAATTCGCGGTAGAACGCAGCGACAATTACTGGGGCAATCGTCCCGCCTGGGGCCGCGTGGTACGGCGTGAAATTTCCAACCCCGCTGCGCGCGTGGCGCAGCTTCGCACCGGTCAGGTGGACATGATTGTGCGCGTGCCGGCCGCGGATGTTGCGACGCTTGAACGCGACCGCAATATCAACGTGCTGAAGGCGGAGACGGTTTATGTCTTCAACCTCGCGCTCGATCAACGTGAGTCCACGCCGCAAGTGACCGCCCGCGATGGCTCTCGTCTGGCGGCGAATCCTTATCGCGATGCCCGCGTGCGTGAAGCGATTGACCTTGCGATTGACCGTCGGGCGCTTGCCGAAATTGCCATGGAAGGGCTTGGTTCGCCGGTCAGCCAGATGGTGACGCCGGGGATCTTTGGCTTCAACCCGGCACTGACCATCCCAACCCCCAATATTAACCGCGCGCGGCAGCTTTTGACCGAAGCAGGCTACCCAAATGGCTTCCGGATGGTGCTGAATTTCACCAATAACCGCTTGCCTGGCGATGCTGGTGTTGGCGCGGCGATGACCCAAATGCTGGCGCGCATTGGCCTTGAAGTTCAGGCGGCCGGCCAGCCGGCGGCGGTAATCTTCCCGGCCCGCGCGCGGGGCGAGCTTTCCAATATCATGGCGGGTTGGGGCACGCTGACTGGGGAGGCGAATTACTATTACGCCGCCAATGCGCATTCCAATAATGCTCAACTCAGGCTGGGTGCCTTCAATTGGAACGGCTTTGCCGATCCGGAAATTGACCGGCTGATCCAGGCCGCCAATGTGGAGCTGGATGACAAAAAGCGTGAGGGGCTGCTGCAACAGATTGGCGCGCTTTCGAATGAAAAGCGCGTTGTGATTCCCCTGGCTGCGGTGGCTTCTGCTTGGGCCATGCGGCGTGACCGCGTAACGCTGCGCGTTGGCCGCAGTGATGAGGAAACCTACGCCTGGGATATAAGCCCAGTCAGCCGCTAAGGGCGAAGCTATAGATCATGCGCATTGCAGAAATGAATTGGATGCAGGTGGAGGCTTACCTCCGCCACGATGATCGTTGCATCTTGCCCTTTGGCAGTACGGAGCAGCATGCGCAGCTTTCACTCTGCGTGGACGCGATCTTGGCCGAGAAAGTGGCTGTAGAGGCGGCCGAACCGTTAGGCATTCCGGTTTATCCGGCCATGCCCTTTGGTCTTGCGCCCTATTTCGCTTCCTTTCCGGGTAGTATCTCCTTGAAGGTGGAAACCCTTTTGGCGGTGGCGCGAGACTTGATTGAAAGTGTCGCGCGTGCTGGCTTTCGTCGTATTCTGATTGTCAATGGCCACGGCGGGAATGCACCTGTCGGTGCACTTGCCTTGCAGATGATGACGGAACAGCCGGCGCTTTCGATCAAGTTCCACAATTGGTATAATCAGACGCATACCTGGGAAACAGCCATGGCTATTGACCGTTCCGGCAGCCACGGCAATTGGATGGAAAACTTCCCTTGGACACGCCTAGCCAATGCGCCATCGCCTTCTGGGTCCAAGCCCTCGGTTGATATGGCGCTGATGAAGGCAAGCCCGCCTGCCAGGGTGCGCGAAATGCTGGGCGATGGATCCTTCGGTGGTGAATGGCGCAAGCCAGATGAGGAGATGCTGCGGCTGTGGAGCGCCGGTGTGGCAGAAACCCGCGCTGCCTTGGAGGGGCCATGGCCGACCCGATAGTCATTTGGGGCGCAGGTGCGATTGGCGGCACGTTTGGTGCGCATCTGGCACGCGCGGGGCATGATGTGCTGCTGGTGGATACGGTGGCTGAACATGTCGAAGCCTGTCGCACCAAGGGTCTGACCATATCCGGCCCCGTTACCGAATTCACGCAAATCATTCCCGCTGTCACGCCAGATCAACTCTCGGGCCGCTATTCGCGTATTGTGCTGGCGGTCAAGGCGCAGGCCACCAAGGCCGCCTTGCCCGTTTTGGCCCCGCATCTTGCGCCCAATGGTTTTGTCTTTTCAGCGCAAAACGGACTGAATGAAATTGAAATTGCCGAAGCAGTTGGTGCTGAACGCACCATGGGCTGCTTTGTCAACTTCGGTGCTGATTGGCATGCGCCGGGTCAAATTCTTTTTGGTAATCGCGGCGCCTTCGTGGTTGGTGAAATTGATGGCGTGATCCGCGATCGAACCAAGGCGATGCATGCCATCTGCCAATCCTTCGAACCGGATGCCATTCTAACCACCGATATTTGGTCCTATCTGTGGGGCAAGATGGCTTATGGAGCCATGCTCTTCGCCACCGCGCTGAACCATGAATCCATGAGCGAAAATTTTGCCGACATACGTCGCATGCCGGTTTGGCTTGCTTTGGGGCGAGAGGTAGCAGCGACTGCGCTTGCCCGTGGTGTAACACCGCGTGGCTTCGGTTCCTTTGATCCCATGGCCTTCGCGCCGGGGCGTGGCGATGCGGATGGGATCAAGGTAGTTGAATGGCTACGCGACTACACGGCGGTTGGCGCAAAGACTCATTCCGGCATTTGGCGAGACCTCGCCGTGCGTAAACGCAAGACCGAGGCTGAGGCGCAGTTGATGATTATGCCAAAGCTCGCGGCGCAGCTTGGTATCGCGACAGCTGCTTTGAATACGCTTGGCCGTCTGATCAAGGATATTGAAGAGGGCCGCCGGGAACAGTCGCCGGAAAGTTTCAACGCCCTGCTGGATGTCATTGCTTGACCGACGCTGTCCTGGAAAAGCTGCTGACTGAACGCACGCAATTCATCGCGCGGCTTACCGAGCTTGTCGCCTGCCCTTCGGTTTCAACCGACCCAGCTTATGCGGATGGCATGGCGGCCGCGCGGCGCTGGTTGATCGCGCGCCTGGCCGCGCTTGGTTTTCAGGGGGCGCAGGAAATCGCTGCTGGTGGCCATCCGGCTGTCACCGCGCACTGGCATGGCGCTGGGCCGGATGCGCCGGTTTTGCTGATCTATGGCCATTATGATGTGCAGCCACCTGACCCCATAGATGATTGGGCATCTCCGCCATTTGAACTTACGGCGCGTAATGGACGGCTGTTTGCGCGCGGTGTTTCGGACGATAAGGGGCCGTTTCTTTTGGCGGTTGAAACGCTGGGCGCTTTTCTTGCCGTTGAGGGAAAATTGCCGGTCAATGTGACGCTTTTGCTGGAAGGTGAGGAGGAATGCGGCTCTGCGACGCTCGGCGCGCTACTTTCTCGCCACAGCGCCTTGCTTGCTGCGGATGCGGTGCTTTCCGCTGATGGTGCGCGCTGGCGGGCCGATTTGCCGACCATGACGGTGGGGACGCGCGGTAATACCAGCATGGAAATCACGCTGCGTAGTGCGGCCAAGGATCTTCATTCAGGCCGCTATGGCGGTGTGGCGCCAAATGCGCTGCATGCCATGGCACGGCTGATCGCAACATTGCATGACGCGAATGGTCAGGTTGCTATAGATGGCTTCTGGGCCGGTGCCAGCGCGCCATCATCCGAACAGCACGCCGAATTGGCGCGTATTCCCTTCGATGTTGCGCAGCATGACGAATCCATCGGGATCGCAGCGACCAATCTGGCACCAGCGGATTTTCTTGAGCGTCTTTGGCTGCGCCCTACGCTTGATGTGAATGGCATGTGGGGTGGCTATACCGGTGCGGGCGGCAAGACAGTGATTCCAGCCTTGGCGCATGCCAAGCTTTCCATGCGCCTTGTGCCTGGCCAAGACCCTCAGCAAGCGCGTGAAGCCGTAGCGCGCCATCTGCGTGCCCATTGCCCCAAGGGTGTAGAGCTTTCCATCAACAGCGCGCGCGACGGTACTTACGCCTATTCGGTTCCGGCTTCGCATCCCTTATTGCTGGCGGCAGAATCGGCGCTGCAACGTACCACTGGCCAGAAGCCGCTTCGCGTGCGCATGGGGGCCACGCTGCCGCTGACCGATATTGCCCGCAATATCGCGGGCATTGATACCATCATGTTTTCCTTCGCGACCGCCGATGAGGATTTTCACGCGCCCAATGAGAATTGGCGTGAATCCTCCATTGCTGAAGGCTTTGCCGCCTGGGTTGCGCTGATGCGTGAACTAAGCGGCGTCACGCGCGCCGCATTGTCCCCCGCCTAGTAAGGAAATTCCGCCATGCATATCCGCTTTGACAATGTCACCGTCGCTGTCACGGGGGCGGGGCATGGTTTTGGCCAAGCCATTGCGCGTTCCTTCGCGGCGCTTGGCGCACGAGTTTTCGCCAGTGATCTTTCCGCCGGCGAGCTTGCTGAAACCGCCAAGGCACCCGGTACCATCATAACCGATGCCTTTGACCTGACCGCGAAGGGGGCGGCGGCGGGGTGGATCCGACGCATTGAAGATACCACGGGCGGCCCAATTGAAATTCTGATTTCCAATGCCGGCGGCGTACGCGGCCAGGTGATGCGTCCGATCGAGGAAGTGAGTGATGAGGATTGGCACGCGATCATTGATATCAACCTGCATGCTGCCTTTGCACTGACGCGCGCTTCTGCGCCTGGTATGAAAAAGGCCAAGAAGGGGCGTATCGTTACCATCAGTTCTGGCGCGGGTTTGAAGGCAAGCCTGACAGGCATTCAGGCTTATGGTTCTGCCAAGCATGGCTTGGTCGGGCTGACGCGTCAGCTTGCACGTGAATTTGGCCCCTATGGCATTACCGTAAATTCAGTGGCGCCTGGCTTTGTGCTTTCCAATCCTTCCAGTATCAAGCAATTCGAAAGCTATGGCGAAGAAGGGCAGAAGGCGCTGATCGGCAGGCTTGCCATGCGCCAGCTTGGTTCGGTTGAGGATATCGCGAATGCCGTGATGTTCCTTGCCAGCCCCTATGCTGGCTGGGTGACCGGGCAGGTGCTGCCAGTGGATGGCGGCAATGCATGATCCGCGATAGCCAGGGTGCTACGATGTTGCGCGGCTAATGATCGCTGTTTTATCCAATGAAGCCTTGATGGTTCAGATAAAAGCCTTGATCGACTAGCTGCAAATTTTCGCTAAACGCGCGTTTACCGTGAAGATCGAAGCGCCCAATTCCACTCATGAATAATCATCCGCAAATGCTTTGAGACCCTGGGATAGGGTTCATGAAGCAGTACTCGCCCTTCCTTGGCCTAAGCTGTGAATTGGGCAATCGCTTCATGGGTGGTCCCGCACCAGTTGCACACGGCCCGGTCCATGCGGACGGAGATGAATCTGAGCTATTTCTTTAAAGATATTTAGAAGGGAGCGATGCGTCAGAACGGCTCATGCGCCCCTTGCCCGTCGCCATAGGGCATCTGCTGCTGCGGCGCCTTTGCGGCAGATTTCTTCCATATCCACCCTTGTGGGGCGTCCATCACGCACAACGACTTCACCTTCTACAATTACATGTGCCACATCACGCCCATGGGCAGTGTGCATCATCGTGCCCAGCGGATCATTATGCGGAATCAGATGTGGGCGGCGCATTTCAAGTAGCACCATATCAGCGCGATAGCCTGGGAGAACTGCCCCAATTTCCCCGGTAAGGCCCATCGCCGCCGCGCCTTCTTCAGTTGCGGCGTAGAGCATATGCTCGGGCTGCCAGCTATCTTCTACCGAGCCACGTTGCACACGCCCTATCGCCAAGGCCCATCGCATCACCTCAACCATATCGGCATGCATATTATCGGTTGCGATGGTAAGTTTTGCGCCAGCGTCAACCAAGGCACGCGTAGGCGCAATGGTGCCACCGGTTGCGTTACCCTTTGGAATATGGGCAAGCCGCACACCAGCACGACCGATGCGCAGGATGTCATCCGACGTCAGATGAATACAATGGGCAGCAACAAGGCGATTATCCAGCAAGCCGACTTCATCCAGTAGTTCAGCTGGCGTCTTGCCATCACGTTCCCGAATACGCGCCACTTCTACCTTGCTTTGCGCAAGATGTGTTTGCACGGGTATGCCCATACGGCGGGATGCTTCACCTATGGTCTTCAGAAAGCTTGTGGAGCAGGTGTCCGGTGCATGTGCAGCAAGTTGCACCCCGGTGCGGGCATCGGGCAAACCATGAAAGCGCTGCACCAAGGCCTCCGCTTCGGCCAATGTTTTTTCACCAATGGCCTGGTCATATTCCCACCGACCCTTGGATACGCCCGAAAAATCGACATCGTGAATGCGATTGCATGAAAAAACCCGTAAGCCCAATTCCGCCATGGCGGGTAGTGTAAGCGTTGTATGCACATATGTATCATTGATCAGTGTGGAACCGAACAGCATCGCCTCCAGCGCGCCTAAGCGGGCCAGGGCAACCGCCTCATCTTCTGTCACCATGTGGCCTTGTGGGACACCAGGCGTATAGGCGGGTGCGAAGCCCATATCTTCGGCAACACCGCGCACCATGCTCAAAATGGTATGGGTATGGACATTGACCAATCCCGGTATAGCCAAATGCCCGTGCCCACGAAGGCGCTGTTTCGCACTTGTTCCTTGCGGAAGATCTTTGGTCGCGCCCACGAAAACGAAGCGTCCATCGGTAATACCAATGGCCGCGTCTGATATTGGTGACGAAAACGCCGCCGGTATCAGCGTGCAACCTTCCACAAGAAGATCGAAAAAAGGTGGGGCAGATGGATTAATCATGTCGAAGCAGGCTCCAGATGCCGGAGAAAGCGTTGCAGGCGCGGATCCTGTGGATTTTCAAATATGATCCCAGGAGGTCCTTCTTCAACGATGCTACCATCCGCCATGAATACCACACGGTCTGCGACACCACGCGCAAAGCGCATTTCATGCGTCACCACCACCATTGTCATCCCTTCTGCGGCCAGGCCGCGCATCGCGTCCAGCACTTCCTGCACAAGTTCTGGGTCCAGCGCACTTGTTGGTTCATCGAATAAAATAATGGAGGGATCCATTGCAAGCGCGCGCGCAATTGCAACACGCTGTTGCTGCCCCCCGGAAAGTTGGCTGGGCCGCTTATGCAGATGTTCTTCAAGCCTGACGCGCGCGAGTTCTTTGATGGCCCTGGCTTCAGCCACAGCGCGCGATACGCCAAGCACTCTTCTTGGTCCCAGCGCCACGTTTTCTAACGCAGTTAGATGCGGGAAAAGGTTGAAGCGCTGAAAGACAAAACCAAAATGGCGGCGTTGCCTGGCCAATTCGCCTTCACTGGCGGCACGACCATCAAGGGTGCGGCCAATAATTTCATTGGCGATACGCACGTCACCATGATCAGGGCGTTCCAGCCAGTTGATGCAGCGCAGCAATGTTGTTTTGCCAGAGCCTGACGCGCCGATGATGGTGACTGTTTCGCCCTGTCGAACATCAAGATTGATGCCTTCCAGAACAGTACGATCACCAAATCTTTTGGAGATGCTGCGGATCGTCAAAAGAGCAGGTGGCATCACCACGTTGGCAAACTCCGCTCTAGCCGTCGGGACGCCCAGGTGAGCGCTGCTATCAGCAGGTAGTAGTAAATCGCCAGGAGCAAATAAATCTCGAATGGAGCGAAATGGGTGGAAATAATGGCTTGGCCAGCCCGCGTCAGCTCATAAACTGAAATGACAGATAGGAGCGAAGAGTTTTTGGTCAAAGTAATAAGATCATTAGTCAAACTTGGCACCATGGGCCGCCAAGCCTGCGGCATCAGTACCCACCAAAGTACCTGGCGCCTTACCATGCCGATGGAAAGCGCCGCTTCGGATTGGCCTTTTTCCACACTCCCGACCGCACCACGCACGACTTCGGCGATATAGGCGCCAGAATTAATCGCCAGGGCAGCAACACCGGCCCAATATTCGGGTAACCGAAGCCCCACTACCGGAAGCGCGAAAAAAACCAGAAAGATCTGAATCAAAAGGGGCGTACCGCGGACAAAATCCACATAGGCACGCACCAATATTTCTATGGCCCGGATACCAGATAGGGAGGCCAGGCCAGTGAGCAAACCGATCGCCAGCCCCAAGATGCCCGCAACAATGCTGACCTGCAGCGTCATCACCACGCCATGCGCTAAAAGTGGCGCTGCGTAGGCAACAACCCCCCAATCAAAAAACATCAGGATATCTTTTTCAGGCCGGTAGTTCGGGAATGGTCGATGGCAGATTAAACTCAAGACCGAACCATTTCTCTTGTAGCGCTTTCAAGCTACCATCGCCTTGGAACGCACGAATTCTTTCATTCATCCAGGCTACAATTTCCGTGTCTTCCTTGCGGCATGCGATGCCTGCCCAATTATCCGCACCAATGCCCCGCACCACCGCAAAGCGCCCTGGCTGTGACTTGATGACATAGGCGAGTGTGGGCAGCGTGTTCAGAACGCCATCCACGGTACCCTGCATGAGGGCCAGATAGGCTGCGGGGTGTTCGTCATAGGTTTTTACTTCGCGGAAGCCCGCACCATTTTTTGCCGCTTGAATGCGTGCATTAAGGCGCGGGTGCAGCGTCTCTCCAGGGCTGCCAAGCTTTACGCCCAATACGCGCCCAGACATATCTTCAATACCCTTGATGCGGTCTGCATCACGCGTTCGCATCAAAAGGGATTGCCCGGCTTCCGCATAGGGGTTTGAAAATGCAACGCGTTCAAGCCGTGCCCGCGTGTAGGACATGGAGGACATGATAATATCAAAACGGCCCGCATAGAGTGCCGGGATCACGCCTGACCATTGTGTGTCAATGAACTCAGGCGTCACACCCAGGCTACGGCACATGGCGGTTGCCAGTTCCACATCGTAGCCAACAATTTCCCCGCGATCACGAAAGGTGAAGGGTGGATAGGTTGCCTCACAGCCGATCCGTAGTTTGCCGGCTCGTCTCACGCCTTCCAGGGTGAGCACAGGCAAGGACTGCGCCTGGCCGGGCATGGCGCCCAGCAACGGTGCTGCCAATGTCGCGGCGGTTCCAAGAATAAAATTCCGGCGATTGTTGTGTGAATCGGCCATGGTCATCTCCCCTAAGCGCTGTGAGGGGGAAGCAAGCCTTGTGCCGCATCCATCCTTGCCAGTCTGAAGGTACAAAGAGCCTTAAGGGCTCGCAAAGTAAGCCAATGAGGCGCCTATTGCCCAAAAAGGCGCCAATTCCAGATTTTGGCGACGGGCTTCGGGTGGCAATCTTTTGTGACCCGCCGGCAGCTTATGAACAGCCGATGCCGCGTGCGTCGTGTGAACCTAGCCACGATCTGGAGCCAGCCTTATCCGTCCTTGCCGGACGTTTTTGGTTGCGAGCATTGCATAAAAATAGAACCGCGATGTTTAGAAAATGTCACCCTATCAGGACTTAAATAATTTATAATGGCGTAGCGTTCGGTTCTGAGGTCAAAATTGGCTATTGATTATTAGCAGTCAATTTTCACTCCTTTGCGCGGCTATTCTCTGCTGAGATGGTTCTCCGAGCTATCTATCTGAGAAGGGATCCGTTGACACAACTAGCGCGGTTCAACTTGAATACTGCGTGGCGGATTTAAAGAAGAATTCCGGGAGGGTATTTACTTCCTCTTGGTCCCAGCCTTTATCTGGTGAGGGCCGGAACATCTATCCGACGCACCAGCGGCTGGTTATCCCGCGGGCTCATCCAGAAATATAGGTTGGCGATCTCTGGGTAGTTCTCAAAGGTTAAGGCGTTGACGCGGGCGATGTCTTCTTTTTCCGCCGCTGCTTGCTCATCGCCACGCTCTCGCAGTAGCCGCGCCCAGTAAGAATAGGCGCCCGCAGAACTGGCATGCTCGCGCGTCGCGCGCTTGTACGCCGCCTCAGCCCCATCCAGGTCTCCCAGGGCCCAGAGCGCGGTGCCCAAGGTGTTCAGCATAGCCTCCTGTAGGGGGGCGGAGCGCCTGCTATGGTTGAAGAGACGCTGTCTCAGGCCACCCGGGATAAGCGGCGTTAAAAGGTCGATTGCTTCCTGATATCTGTCGCGCTCTACATGGATGAACGCAAGGTTGATGCGTCCTACGATGAAGCCGGGATTCCAATAAAAGGAGAGGCGGAAGCGCCGTTCCGCCTCGTCAAGGTCATTATTCAGCAGC
>CAIMVB010000271.1 GCA_903844785.1 uncultured Rhodospirillales bacterium
CAATGCCGGCCACAATCCGCATAAGGGTGGATTTGCCACAGCCGGAAGGGCCAACAAGGGCGACGAACTCACCTGCGGCCACGTCAAGGGAGACATTATCAAGCGCTCTTACTGCCCCGAAATGACGCGATATGGATTTGATGGAGAGGCCCTGCACGCGGAGAATTCCTGAAAGACCGGAGGCTTTCCCTTGCAGAGGAAGAATGGCGGTGGTGTTTCTGATTTATGATAGTTTTGAGAACGCGAATATGGCGTGGGTGGAGATGGTTCGGAGAAGGCGTAGAAAAATCAGTTATTCAGGCGAAGCTGGGACTATCACTAAATACCTTGGCCTCCTACGGCTTCCCGCCCGTGGCGTCGCAGGGCACAGCATGGAATGCGGTCAGGGCGGTTTGCCAATCAGCCTCGGGCGTTGAGCCTAACGTGCGCAGCGGTTCCAGCGTTAGCTTGCTCCGCCTGTAGTATTCGCCTTGCATGCGTGCCAGCCATCCGGAAAGCCCCTGCGCGGCAAGGGCGTCGCTGGCGGAGGCGATTTCCGCCTCGCTCGGCTCGGCGCGGCCGAGGGAAACGTGCCGGCCATCTTCGCCCAGCACGATCCATCGAGTTTCAGTTTCTATGCGCATCGTCACTCTCCGTCTTGCGTGACGGACGCTTTGCGCTGTGTTTCGCGCGAGCCAAGGCAATAAAGCGCCAGGGATCGTGATGATCCCTGGGCTTGGCAATCATTCATGTCGCTGTGGCTGCGCAGCTTCATTCAGCGACGCGATAGACCGTGTAGGATCCCTTGGCGCCCTGCTTTTTCGGGCCGACTTGGCGAATGCGCTCGGCAATCTCCACGTTGATCCCCTCTCGCTTTTTCAGCCCGGCAAAGAACCCGCGCACCGTATGCTGCGCCCATCCGGTGGCCTCGGCGATTTGCGCCACCGTCGCGCCCTCAGGGCGCCGGAGCATCGCCAGCACCACTTCCTGCTTTGTGCCCTCGCGCGGCTTTCGTGGCGCGCCCGTGGCGCGTGCGCCGCGCCGTGAGAGCACGTTGCGCAGCATGTCCATCGCGCGGGCGATAGGGTCTTTATCCGCGTTGGCCGGTGGTGTTTCTTCCCAGGCTGCCAGCAAGCGCTCGGCAGCTTCGCGCAGGTTCACGCTGGCCATGTTGGGCGCCTCGGGTGCGGCCTGGGCGGGCTCGGCGGCGGGCTGCTCCTCAGCCTGCGGTGCGTTGTCTTCCCCGCCCTGCGGCGCCGTGTCGGGCGCCACGCGGCCCTCATTCGGGTCGATGCCAATGGCGCGCAGCCCTTCATCCGTCACCTGGGTCAGGATTGGCGTGCCATCCGCATCTTTGCGCCACACCATCGCCAATTGATCGCGCGGCGCGGCCACCTCAATCAGCAGGCGGCTCTTGATCAGGCTGTTCACCACCGCGCGGCAGGCAGCGACTGGCAAATGCTTCGGCGCAATCGCCAGCAATTGCGGGTGCTGCGCGCCATGGCTCAATACAATCCGCTGCGTGTCAGAAAGCTTCATCGTGTCGGTCTCCGGTTGCGGGCGACGACCATCGGCCCCTACTGCCGGGAGCCCCGCGGGCGGACCCTGCGGGGCAGTGCGGCGCCGCCTTTCGGCGGGCGTCGCTTCAATACTGCGCTTCGGCGGCGATGCCCTCGTTGATCACGAAGCCCGGCAGGTAGGGCAGGCCGGCGGGGATGCCCGTCTCGCGGCTGGTGCGCTGCGTGATGCGCCAGCCCATCCATTCCGCGGTGGTTTTCGCGATGGCATCCGCCAGGCTCGCGCCGTGATGCATCTGGCTATTCACCCCATCCGCGAAATGGCGCCCGTAGCGGCTGTCGAGGAAGGCGCGGACCGAGGCGGGATCCGTGCTTGTTGCGTTGTGGATCGCGGTGAAGGCAATCGGCCAGGCAGGGGCGGCGTGTTCGCGCATGGTGCCCCAGAAACCCCAGTCTTGGTTTTCGGTGGGAAGGATCGTGCTCATCTGTTTGTCTCCGTCATCGGCGGGGGAAATCCCCTGCGCGTGACAGACCATTCGCGCTGTGATGGGGGCTGAGCCAAGCGAAATAGAGCGTCATTTCATTGCTAAGATCAGCAGAGTTTGATCATGATGTGAGGGCCAAATGGCAGCACCATTCGGCCCTTGCTTTGCCTTATCGGCTGCGCTTTCTGCTGCGCTTGGCAGCTGCTTGGCCCGCTGCGTAGGCTTCCGCGAGCGAATTGCGGATGGACCAGACCGCGACATCGTGGAAATCAAGCACGTCGCGGTTTCTGGTCTCCAAGAGCCCTGTCACGCTGCATGAACAGCGCTACTGCACCTTCATTTTTTTACCAATATTCCAGTGCGAAAATAGCTTTCTCGGAAGTACTATGAATTGCGGCGAGTCCAATGCCTCGGCGAGAATGAGGATAACACGTGCGAGGGCCAGCGCTACATCTGTCTCGAAGATGGAATCTGGGTCATCCTCGTCTATTGAATACCCACCGTCGCCGCTTTCCCCGCCTCAAGCGTCGCATCCCGCGCAATCGCTCCGTGATTGAAGAGCATATAGGCAACGATCGCCCATTTCTGCTCATCTGTGAGACGCGTCGGATCGTCAAAGGGCATCATCATCTGGTTATATTCAAACAGACCAAGCGCGTTACTGAATTTCTGGATTTGTGTCCGCTCGCCCCAGATAGGCGTCTGGAAGCCGGCACCTCGCCGACCATCATCGCCATGGCATGCGGCGCAGTTTTCGGCGTAGAGGCGCTGACCCTCGACAATTTGGGTTGAGGGCGCGGGCTGCCCGATGGCAGCAGAAACAAGCAGCGCAAGTCCAGCCAAGGCCGGCAGCGGCAATATCAAGAAACGCATGGTTTTGCTTCTTTATGTTCAAGAATCACTGACAAGGGTACTGCGGGCGATGCACAGAACACCGCCCACAGCCAGGCCTTCAGGCCACTTCGACACGGAATTTCGGAATGGCCCAATTCGCCATGCCGAGTGAGTTCATCGGCACGCTCTCCGGTTGCATGGTACCGGCATTATCCGTGGTGCGGGTTTCGATCACATGCCGCCCTGCTGGCGCATCCCACGGCGTGGAGAAGCGGACCCAAGTGTATTTGCCAAGATTTGGCTGCCGGATCTCCGCACGCTGCCAGGCGCCGCCATTGATCCTGACCTCCACCTGCCGCACCCCGTGTTGTGGCGCCCAGGCATAGCCGGTCAATTCCTGACGCCCGGCCGAAAGCCGCGGTAATTGCCCGCGCTGCAATGGGTAATTCGCCGGCACGGAGGGAGATTTTTCCAGAACCAGCGGAATGGTCAGGAAGGATTTCGGTGGCATCCAGGTGACCATCGGGCCCTGAATATCATCCGGACCGACGCCAATGAATTCATCCTCAGTGGCGCTAAATTCCGGGCGCTGATAGCTCGGGCCGATGAACACCTCGCCGCGCGTATTGAGGCGGCTCCAGATACGCTTGTCGGAGACGCGGATTTCAGTCAGCCATTTGATGGAAGCCGTGCCACCCCAACCGGGGACCACCATGCGGACCGGCGCGCCATGATCTGGCACCAAAGGATTGCCATTCATCGCAAAGCACACGCCCATATCATGTTGCAGCGCGACCACATCGCTATAGGGCATCGGGCGCCCCATATCATTGCCATCCACACCGGACCAGAAAAGCACGGTGCGCGCGCCCGGCTTTATGCCAACGCGCGCAAAGATTTCGCTCATGGGCACATATTGCCACTCGGCTTGGCCAATCGCGCCTAGCACCCAATTGCCGCCTGCAACCTGCTGGCCAGTCAGCCCATCCTGTTCCCAAAACAGGGTGCGGCCATTGCCGTGGCATTCCATTGTCGCAATGATCGTGCGGCTGCGCATGCCGATCAGGTCATTGTAGCTGAGCTCCACCGGACGTTCCACGGAAGCGCCATGGATGCGGAGTTTCCAATTCTCGCGCAACAAAACCGGACGGGCTTCCACAGTCGGCGTCGGGTAGTGGTTGCGGACGTAGAATTCCTCGATCGGCGTCATGAAAGTCTTGAAGTCCCAGAAATTTCCGGAACGCACCGTGGCGCCGATATTCAGCACCCGGCTATCATCCTTGAGGATGGCACGGCGCGCTGGCGCGGCTGGGGCCGCAGGTGCTGCGGGCGCGGTTTGGGCCGAAGCGGGTGTTGTGCTTGGCAGGGTCATGGCGGCCGCACCGAAGGCGGCAGCAGAGACGAAAAGTGACCGCCGCTGCGTATTGGTTCCGTGGCGTAGCACTTCGGTCGCGATAGAATCCGCTTCGGCGCGCTGCCGGGCTTCGCGCTTGACATCAGACATTGTGTTATTCTCCCTCTTGCAGCCGGACTTCCGGCGTTGCTGGGAGATGTTAAGCAATGTCGGTGCCACGCTGCGCCGCAGGGCACGACGCGCCAAGGCATTGTTCTTCAAGAAAGGCCTGGTGTTGCTGGTCCGGAATTTCGGACTCTGCCCCCACAACCGTCCGATATTTCGGACTGGATCACACGCTGTCGCCGCGCAGGCCAAACCGACGCAGCTTTTCAAAAAGGGTTGAGCGCGACACCTGAAGCCATTCCGCCGCCCGGGTGACATCGCCTTGGCTTGCCGCAAGCGCCGCCGTGATGGCGCGGCGCTCAGCGGCATCACGCGCATCGGCCAGTCGCGGTACTGGTGCATCAGCCCCGGTCCGTAAGCTTCGCTCCGGAAAAAGATCGCCCGCCGTGATCAATTCTCCATCGGTCAATGCGGATGCGCGTTCAATCCGGTTACGAAGTTCGCGCAGATTTCCCGGGAAATCGTGATTGATCAGCGCATCCTCCGCCAAGGTCGTGAAGCCGCGCAAGGGCCGCGCAAAGCCGGCTGCGAATTCGCCAAGAAACCGACGCGCAAGAGGCATAATGTCTTCGCGCCGCTCGCGCAGCGCTGGCATAGTGATGCGAATCACGGCAAGGCGGAAAAACAAGTCCTCGCGAAAACGCCCCTCAGCAATCCGCGCCTCCAGATCGGCATTGGTCGCCGCAACGATCCGCGCACGGAAGGGCAGATCACGTTCGCCACCCAAGCGGCGGAAAACGCGCTCCTGCACCAGGCGCAGCAGTTTCGCCTGTAGCGGCATGGGGAGTTCCGCTACCTCATCCAGGAACAAGGTGCCGGCGCCAGCCTGCTCAGCCAACCCCTCATGCCGCGCTGTGGCGCCTGTGAAAGCGCCGCGTTCATGACCGAATATTTCACTTTCCAGCAGATCCATTGGCAGGGCAGCGCAATTGGTCGCAACGAAGGGCAGCCGCGCGCGCGGTCCTTCGGCATGCAAAAGCCGTGCGGCAACTTCCTTGCCTGACCCGCTTGGCCCTGTCAGCAGAACCGTCGAATCAATCGGTGCCACGCGGCGGAGCGCGCGTTCCACGGCCAGGATGGCTGGGGCCTCACCCAGAACATAGCCTTGGCCACGCTGCCAGCGGGGCGCCAGCAGGGCCTCAAGCCGACGCAGCAAGGCCTCGATATCGAATGGCTTGGTAAGGTAATCAGCCGCGCCAGCCCGCATAAGCCGCACGGCCTGTGCGATATCGCCATGGCCAGTAATGAAGATAATGGGTGCCAATCCACAGGATAGCGCAAGCGCGCGATAGACTTCCTCCCCATTCATATCGGGTAGGCGTATGTCGCAAATCACGGCATCGGGCGCCGAACGCGACAAGGCGCTGATGGCTTCACTGCCCGAGCGGAACCAACTGGCTTGATAGCCTTCCACCGCCAGCCAATCCGCCACCGATTGGCCCATGACGGGATCATCTTCGATCAGCGCCACATGGGGCGCTAGATCAGGCAGCGGCGAGGCGGTGCGTGCGGCGTTCGTCATCTGAGATCCGGATAGAGATATGGGTACCGGGTGGATCAGCAAGCTGCAACTCGGCATTGAGTTCGCGCACCAGGCGCACCACCGTCCAAAGGCCAAGGCCGCCCGCCTGCGGTACTTGTTCCGTTTGGCCATCCAGCAGCAGCCTGCGCGCCTCAGCCGGCAGACCAGGCCCTTCATCACCCACAAACAGGGTCAGCAGCCCATCGGCAGCGTCGGCGCGCACGGTAATGCGGCCACCCGGCGGCGAGGCTGCGCAGGCATTGAGCAGCAGGTTCAGCGCAATCTGGCGTACTGCCTGGGCCGGCGCAGGAAAGCTGCCCTCCATCGTCTGATGCCAATCAAGTATGACGTCGCGGCGCCGCGCCTCGCTTTCGATCAGCAGACGAAGATCATCAATATCAGCCACCGAGACCGGTCGCGTATCCGCCTCTCCACGCCACAAAATAAGGGAGGCACGAACGATATTGTGGATGCCCGTGAGCCCGCGCTCCAGCAGGGAAGCCGCGCGCAGCCGCCGTTCCGGATCATCACCATGCCGCTGGATCATGCGCACCGCATTGAACAGGCCCCCCAAGGGGTTATTCACTTCATGCGCCATGGCCGAGGCATAGCGCCCCACCAGCGCGCGCCTTTCCTCTTCAGCAAGCCTGTTGAGCAGCGCTTCGCGTTCGGCAATGGCGGTGGCGGCGGCATTGTAGCGGCGGAAAGCACGGCCCGCTTCGGTATCCGCAGATGGCAATTCGGCTTCCGGGATCGGATCCAGCCGCCCATCTGCGGCGCGGCCAAGGTGTTCCGATAATCTTAGAACAGGACGCAGCATGCGCTGGACCAAGAGCCATCCGAGAATGGCGAAAACCAACGTGAGTGTTGCATTCACACCAAGAAGTGCAAGCAGCGTGGCCCGTCTTTCACTGGCGAGCGCGGTTATGTCCACTTCCGCCGAAATGTGCCCGATTGGCACGCCACCCTCACTCACTGCGCGATGAATCCAACTTGTCGCGGCACCGACTTGCAGAGGCATTGGTGTTGGAATGGCCTCCGCCGGTGCTGCCGCGCCAAGTGGATGGCGGATGGGGTCCGAAGACGCCAACACCGTAACATCCGGCAGCATGACAAGCACACGCAGCGCCCCGACGCCACGATAGCGCGGACGCGACCTATCCAACGCATCGAAGGCTTCCCAGGGGTCGCGGCGGATCATCGCCGGCAGCAGCGCGGTTGAAAGCCCATCAAGATAGGCACCGCTGAGTTCCTCGAAATGCGTAGCCTGGGTTGCTTCAAGCCGAAGCAGGACGAGTTTCGATATGGTGGCGGCAATGCCCATCATGAGCAGCGTAATCAAAAGTGGCACGCGCAGCGCCAGCGGCCAGCGGCGCGGCGTGGGCGCGCGTATCATCCAATAGCCTGCGCGCGTTTGCTGAGTGCCGCGATGCTGTCGAATAAATCCGGCGATCCGGCTACGAAGCCATCAAGCCGCAGGGTAGCGAGGATGGCGCGCCCATCGGGCGTTTCGGGCATGGTGAGCAACGCATCGCGGATGGAGCGTGCCAAGCCCGGGTCGGCCTGGCGGGACGATGCGAAAGGTGGGAAACCCATAGGGGCGGAAGCCTGGACAATGCGTGTGGCACCAACCAGCGCAGGCTCAATCTCGGACATCACGTCCCAGACATAGCCATCCACCGAACCCGATTGAGCGAGCCCAGCGGCAACCGCCCTAATCACATTGCGATGGCCATAGGTGAAGAAGCTGCGGGCAAAAAATGCACCAGGCGTTATGCCAATATCAGCCAGCATGGCGCCCGTTACCAGAAAACCTGAATTGCTGTCCGGGTCGGAGAAGGCGTGAATATCACCGCGCAAATCAACCAAGGCTGCGGCGCCGCGATCCTGCCGCGCGATGAGATAGGCGCGGTACAAGGGCTGACCGCGATAGAGCGGCACCGCCAGGACATCCAGCGCTTCGCGGTACTGCACAAAAGGATAGCCGCAAATCCAGGCAGCATCGAGTTGCCCTGCCACCAGCAGCGAGGTGACCTCCCGGTAGGTGCGGCGTTTGACGACCTGAACCGGCCTGCCGAGGCGGGCGGAGATATGGCTCTCGATATGCCGCACCAGGACAATATCCGAATCAAGAAAGACCGGTGTGAGTCCCAGGGTGACGGCACGGCTGGCCAGAAGCGGGGGCGCTGCGAGAGCCCCCGCCGCAGTAAGCAGCATACGTCCCAAAACATGGCGTCGTCCGAACGGCGCGAAGTGGCGCATGGTGCCCGTGACCTTCCGAAGGGTTCTTGTTTTCGTGGAAGCGGAGGCTAACGAGGATACAGTTTATCAGTCAATGAAAAGCGGTCACGCCCGTCCTTGCCTGTTTCGAAATGGCCTTACCTGAGGTTCTGCCTTGGTTCATCCATTCGGTCCATCCTTCGTGATAGGGCTGGGAACGCCACCTGCCGAAGCAGGTGCCGCTTGCGGCAGATTTCAATTTCGATACGCTGTCGCTGCTGGGTCTGCCGGGCAGTGCCATCCGGGATGCGGTGCTGAAATGTGTCTAGCTTGCGTTGGTTACCGGCGAACCGATTACCATGCCGCATCTGCAAACCGCCGCACGGCGGGAGGTCGCCAGATTCCGCCGGTGCGCTGACCTTTGACAATGCCGACAACTTTTTCCCGGAGGATGTGCGCGAGGAGAGCCGGTCGGGTGCGCTAGCCTTAAAGGGTTGAGCCTGGACCGCCGGTCTGACGGCCACATCTGAGCCAGCGGGAGCCCGACCGTGTAGTCCCCACCCAATTTTCCCTCCCCAGTCCCGCTTGCCCCAGCAGTCCTTTTACGCAACCACGCTGCGCCGCAGCATAGCAAAAACCAATTCAGATCAAAGCGTTAAACCTTGTTGGAAAAAACGGCCTACCCTCAAGCTTTGGAGAGAATTGGGAGATTTGGAGAAAAAACGGCGGAATGTTGCGCCTATGCACCGTCAAGGCATGCCCGAAAAAGCTTTGATTTCAGGGGAGTTTAGCCGGCGGTTTTGGAAGAGTAGACGGTTTAATTAGATGGTGACTGGAGCGGGCGAAGGGATTCGAACCCTCGACCCCAACCTTGGCAAGGTTGTGCTCTACCCCTGAGCTACGCCCGCGTCCTGGTGGGGGGTTATATGCACGAACCCAGTGCCATGACAAGCCCGGTCGTGATGTGGAACCCACGATAAAAACATCGTTTTTGCATCAAAAAATGGTTGGGCTGGACAACATGGCGCGCCCTGCTTTCAAAGCCCCAACGTCCCCCTAACATCCTGCTGCGCATGCCCTATCAAAGGCGGATCAGTATCTGGGGCGTATGGCGTTCTAGCTGGGTTTTGAGGGTTCGATCGGGCGAAGCACTTTTCGCTG